>JAMIQD010000247.1:0-22128 GCA_035914755.1 Pseudobdellovibrionaceae bacterium
GCCCTGCTTGCCCATCGAGTATTCTGCCGAGGTGTTCTTAACGCACTTTCTTTGAAAAAATTGGGGAATTGATGCGATCTCATACCACCTGCCCACATATTGGTTTAAATCAACATTTGATACTGTTGGTAATTCTGAAAGTTGAGATGAAGCCAGCGCGAAATTTGCAAAGAGACAAACCGCCAGGGTTACTAATTTTCTCATAAACACCTCCCAGCGCCACTTTAACATAGATCAAATTTGTCGTCTATTTTTCAATTAGATCCAACGAGCCAAACTATTTCGACAAAACCTCACAAACCCACTCGGGGTCATCTAGAGGGAGATCGTGGCCCGCACTTGGGTGAGCAAATTGCTTGCCGCCAAAGGCCTTACAAATTTCGTCTGAACATGAAGGACTCACCAAACGATCGCCATGAGCGCTTAATATTTTTAATGGAATATCCGGAAACCTTTCAATGCGGATCTGGTTCGCTAATAAAAGTTGCCGCATAATGCTTTCTTTTGTGGTTGGATGACGACAAGAGAAATCAGAAAAATATTTAAGGTATCTGCTTGTATCCTGAAACTTATTAGATGTTATCTGCAAAATCATCTCTTCTTGTCGGGCCACATCCGAGGACATTAAAGATTTTAAAACCCTCAGGTAATTATTGGGTCTCAGGCGCCGGTAAAATGGAGAGCACTGTTGCAGGCTCGAATTGATAATTGCAACAGACTCAACTTCTTTCGGATACATTTCAGCCCACTTAAGTGCAATCATTCCCCCCAAAGAGACTCCGCAAATATGAAATGCCTGCCCTTGATTCGAAAAACGACTCCGTTGCCTGAGAAATAAAATCACAGCCTCGACGCTGAGCGGAGTTTTAAAACTATGAACCGTTCCATTGCCTGGAATCTCTAAATACTCAGTTTCCCATGTGGGATTTAAATGCTGGAGTACTTTTGGAAAATCCCCCCAGTGGGCATTTCCGCGAACGAGTCCTCTTAAAAAAATCCACCTACGGCTTTCCATACCATCTCTCTATTCCTGAGCTAAAATGCTTCTGCTGAATCACCGGGTCTAGATCCGCCCAAATTCGCTGGGAGCGCAGCGCCTTTAACATAAAATCGTACAGCAAATGATGGCGACGGTAGGTCCTCTTCAAACGATGTTCTTTTATGGGATTAAAAATGCCTTGTTTTGAAAACAACTGTAGAGGATTTTTTCGAACCCAGCTCCACGATCCCATTTCTAAGGTTAAGGGCAAGTAAATGGACTTTGGATTTTTTGATTTGTGCTGAAGAAAAAAGTAGTCCCAGATATCGCCATTCAGAAGATAACCTTCGGATTGAGGTTCAATTTTATAAATGTGATAGGGATGAGTTTGCTCCAATAACTTAGCAAAAGAATGCATTTCTGCAATTTCAGAAAACGGCTTACGCGTATAAGAATGCGGAAACCAAAGACGATCCTTCATGCCAAATCCCGAATGAAAATCTATAGAAATTACGCATCGACTTTGCGCACATGATTTTATAAAGCATTCATACAGAACCCGATTTTCGAACTCCATTTCTCCGACATCGCCCTGGTACCATGGTAAAAGTCTTGAATACCTCTGCCCCCCCAACAAAAATGGAGTTTTGTCGATAGCAACGACCGGAGAGTTCCGCATGAGATCAACATCATTTCCGTTACAACGTTTGAAGTTATAATAACCGACAGGATTTACCAAGGGGACAACAACAAGACGAATATGATTAAAAAGTTCTTGCAGCGACTTATCCCAAACAAGTCTGTCTAAAGTCGTTTTTAACAAACTCCACGCGAGCTGTGCGCCAACCCTTTCAATACCATGCACTCCGCCAGTCATAAAAAGTGTGGGATGCTCTGGATTCGTGGAGCCAATCGTAAAAGAAAAAATATCATGTCTCTTATTATGAAAAGAAACCTGCCCAATCGTTTCAGCTTGGACCCAATTTTTTAGTGGACCATCTTGGCCCACCATTTTTATCAACTTCTGTAAGTCGTCCTGCATGACTCCTATTATCGTGCGACTTGAAAGCGTCTCGCAAGAGAATTTGCTAATTCTTCCTTTTTTAAAACCGTCAACATATCAATGCAATCAAAGTCTCTGTCGAAAGCAGGCTCCGCGGCAACTTTAGCACCCAGCTTCAGATAAGAACTTAAAAGAGAAGGAACTAGCTGTGCAGCCTCCTCACGTTGGATATCAGTCAATCCAGACTGAAAATAAGAAAACCAAGCATCAAAATCTGGCATCTGAAAGTTCTTCGTCGGACTCGAAAAATGACTCTTCGTAACAGATCCCTGATCTAGCAAGTGCTTATAAACCAAAGCCGCTTCTCGAGGACTGTTGATCTTTAGGCTAGAACAGCCAAAAAGCACATTGGCACCAGAGACATTCATATACTCTGCAATCCCGCGCCACAAAAGAGAAATGACCGCGCCGCGTCTGTGATCTTTATGAATACAGGCTCTACCCAATTCGATATGCGGACCCTTCATTTTGTATATCTCGGTCAGATCAAATTCTAACTCTGTGTACGAATGCTTCGAAAACTCAGAACAACTTAGTCGATATGTGCCGATAATTTTATTGGTTTCTTTATGAACAATAATGAGATGATCGAAGTGAGAATCAAAGCGATCAAGATCCAACCCCTCACCGTCAAGCTCTTGAAACTCCTGGTAAAAGACTTCGTGACGTAAGCGAAAACTCTCAATCAACTCTTCTGATGAATTTGCTGTTTTAAGAAGGTAAGGCCCGAACTCGAGTGATAGGCTGATTTTAGGCCTAAACTTGTATACGCGGTTCCATCTAAGACGAGTGCTTTCTTTAATCTCTCTAGCCCAGGCAACCATCGATCCCCCTTTTATTTAGATAGAAAAAATCCAGTTCTTGATTGCGAATGCTTTTCTTTATTTCTGAAAAACTGTTTTTACAAAACAACCGAGTCTTCCAGGAACTAAAATGCTTCATATTATGAAAATCACTTGAAGCAATGAGTGGCAGACCTGACTTCATGACATCAGCGCTGACTTTATCCCTATATGACACCTCCCAAGCATCAATCAAATGCCTCAGTTGCTCACGCCGGGACCAAAGATAAAAAGTCTGAAATTCAAGGTCCCCCGTATGAAAAGGATGAGCCGCTATCACCAGACCGTCTTTGCTCTTTGCAATTTGAATAATTTCTTCGATCTCAAGGTCGGGTGAAATATACTCTTCGACCCCTAAAATAAGGACATGACAGGACCTGCTATTTGAAAAGTAGTTTTTAGTAATTTCATACCCAAACAAAACGTTCATTCCGTACTGCTCAAGAGCTCTTTGCTTTTGAATCTTTACTTCATTCAAATAGAGTAAAAACTTATCCTTATCTAAACTATAATTCATGGTCCTGGAAAATCGGCCAATGAGGCTCTTCGTCTCTGAAAGATGATCCGTGATTGCAATGACGTTGAAGCCATTTCTACCATAAAGATCAACAATATTTGCTATCGAAAGGACACCGTCACTAAAGTTTGAGTGAATATGAAGATCCGCTTTGAGGCCTCTAGTCATACAAAAAGCATAACCGAAACTGTCAGATAGTATTGTTAGGATTTGGTTTTTAAAATGAATTATTCAACGTTCAGGTATGCCTGAATATACTTTTCTGGAAGTCTCTGCCTTAGTTCCGGCTTGAGTTTTTGCTCCCGCGCAACGTCCTGTCGAAACTTAATAAAAATTTGTGCGAGGCTATCCAGCATTCGAGTAAAGTCTGATTTATAAAAAAGAAACTTCTGATAGAGCGGTACACTTGAAAGCAATAGTGATGCTACATCCCTTTGACGTTGCACTTTTTGATGTTGCGGAGAAAGTTTATCAACAAGTGACATGTCATTTTGAAAAGGCGCAAACTCCGTCGCTTGGTAAATACCCTCCGGCAAATCTCCGTACTCCGCAGCGATTAGAATATCTTTAAAGGACTCCGCGATGGCCAATCTCGGCAAAACCAAAGCAAGATCCTTGTCGTCTGCAAGAAGATTGAGATGGCCATCATTTCGTGTTGACCAAAAATCCCCACGTGAGTTCTTAACCTGAAATCCCATCTCGCGTCCTGTACGAAGATCCGCACTCTCGAAATTGTGCAAGTAAATAGATAACAAATCCCCACGTTTGGACTTAAGCAGCCCACCAAGACTGTGAATAGCCCATTCGTTAATTTGAACTCTCGGCACCCGTATATGCCCTGAAGCGAATGCATCCGTTAGATAATGATCAGCGAAGGCATTATAAATTAGCGCTTTGTGCAAAAGCCGTTTGCTCAGAGTTGGATCGGAAGTCTTCTTTTCGTTAGACTTTTTGGCGAATTGCAACGCTTGCCCATGGATTTCAACATAGGCGACCATGTTATTCCAACCAAAATGATTCTGATTTTGTGAGACGACTTCAAGGTATCCAGGAATTACAAACAACGCCGTCATATCACAACTAGGATAGTCGATTTCATATTTTTTTTGAGCCGCGTGAAGCAATTTCTGCCTGTAGGCACACTTCACCATTCTTGCAATATTTGAAGTTGTGTCCATATAAAATTCACCAGGGGCTCTGTAAAAGTCCGCTGAGGTTACAATTTCACCATATTGAAACAGCATATTTTTATCAGCACGAATAATACGTTGGTTTGGACATTTTTTTTTGCTAATTCCAAGAGCCTGACATGCGAGATATGAGCCATCCATCCCAAGCTCGAGATGCTCCCCTTCGGACCACCGGACATCAGCCTGCGCCCATACGGATCCAGAGAACAGCAGAGTCGTCACATAAATACAAAAATATCGAATAAGCACGCGGTTCTCCGAAGTGTTACCGCACTTAGATCGGAACACTCCGCGAAGACTTAATAGAACCTAGACTTTTACTGTTGATTCACTGCCTGTGGCAGCGATGTGACTATCGTGCAGACCATGGTCTTGCGCTTTACAACTGCCCCAATATATTGTCCCCAGAAGCCCCTGCAAGGGGCTTTTTTATTATCCAAAATCCAATCCTCATCATCCGATATCCCGAACCCACCGTAGTCCATCTCAATCGTAAGCAGATGCCGCTGAGGACCGCTCCTTGCTTCGAACTCATATCATGTCCTACTCACCCAAACTCTGCAGCAACTCCTCATGCCTCCACCACACACTTCCAGGAGGAGTTTTCATAAAAAAAGGCTTCTTCCGTATCCTCAGAAACCACCAAAAAGTCCGAAGATTTCAGTGCAAGGCCTGCGGTAAAACCCTCTCCTCTAGAAGCTTCAGCCCCACCTATTACCAGAAAAAGCCTCAACTCAACCGAGTCATCTTTCAGCTCCTTTGCGAGGGTATGCCCATGAGGGGAATCGCAAGAACCCTCAGGATCTCTAAAAACACCGTCGAAGCTAAGTTCCTTTGGATCCATCAGTATATTTCTTCGCTTAAGACCACTAACCCCGTAGAGCTTGGACAACTCTACTTTGATGAACTTGAGACGATCGAGCACACAAAGCTAAAGCCCCTGAGTGTTTTGTTATTTGTGGATGAGGGGTACAAGATCATAAAGAGCCAAGTCGCAGTGGCGCCGCCAAAGGGAAGACTCGCAAAAGTCTCGTACGATAAGTACGGCCCCAGAAAAGATGAGAGAGAAGATATTTTAAAGCAGTGTTTCACAGAGTTAAAGGGCTTAAGGCCGCAGGAGATCAGATCTGATGCGAAGCCTAGTTATAGGAAGTACGTTCAGGAGTTTTTTCCAGGGGTTGAGCACAAGGTCTTTAATCGCTCAGAGAAGGAGCGTCACAGGGATAGGCTTCACGAGAAGTATCAGAAGCAGACCTATGATCCGATGTTTGTACTTAATCAGCGGTGCGCAAAGCTGCGTGCGAATATCCGAAGGCTAACGCGGAGGTCGTGGTGCACGACGAAGCTGAAGGAGAATTTACAGAAGCATTTAGAGATCTATTGTTTTTATAACAATCTAGGAGAGAAGGCTGCGCTGCACAGGATTCCGTAGTGGTGTAGTGTCCACAGCGCTTTGGGCAGATAAGAAAATAAGAAAACATTTGAGGAACTTTTTGGGTTTTGGATAATAAAAAAGCCCCTTGCAGGGGCCTCTGGGGACAATTTATTGGGGCAGTTTTTATTCGGCTTATCTATTTACAGCTCACGAAGCGTCGCCTAGCATCGCTTTATACAAATGGAGGCAACATGAAATCGCTTACTCTTTTCGCTGTCGTATTTTTCTCTTTAAATTCCTTCGCGGGATTCTATGCCGAACCCGCAATCACTTTTGAAAAAGGTGACAGCACTTTGGATTGGCCAGCCCCCTTTAGCACATCCACAGGAAGCACAACTGGACTTGGTGTCGATTTGAAATTAGGCTTCAATATGGAGAGTATTTTTTTTGCTGGCATCGACTCATCCTACGCAAAGCCTCAATTTAAAAATTCCGCGAATAATTATGATGCCTCCGCAATATCTCAAACATTGGGCATCATCGTCGGGACACAGATGCCAGTGATTGGCCTGAGAATTTGGGGTGGCTACATATTTGATGGCTCTCTAAATCCTGATCAGGACGGCAGCATTGATGTAAAGTTTACTGGCGCCAGTGGACCAAAAGTTGGCATTGGCTTTAAATTATTTTTAGTTAGTATAAATTTAGAGTACATGGAACTAGCCTACAAGACATCAATCTTAGAGCAGCCGGGCATTATCTCAGGAACTTTCAACAGTGAATATAAGAGTAAAACGAGTCTGCTCAGTGTCAGCTTTCCACTAACCTTCTGATAATCATTTGGCTATCATGCAAACCAGGGTCTTGTGCTTACAGCCCAAGACCCTTCATCCCTTTTTGCCAAGGCAAAGCCCAGGAGGAGCCCATTTTTTTCTCTTTATTTTGCATATGAAAGATGAAAGTGCCGTGAACTTTCGGAAAACATTTTCTAAAAAAATCAAGCCCCGCAAAATCCTCAGATTGCAGATCCTGAGAATACTTGACCTCGATGGCGTAGAGCTTCCCTTCAATCTCGATTATAAAATCAACTTCCTCTCCCGATCGCATTCTAAAAGAAAATATCTTAATGTCTTTTTGGTGAGCCCAGCCAGAGTGCAAAAACTGATTATAAACAAGCTGTTCGGCCAAAAGCCCTCTCCGGTCAGGGCTAGCTACGTAATTGCCCATAAGACCATTGAAAACGCCATTATCAAAAAAATAAAATTTGGGGTGCCTTACCAAATCAATTTCTCTATCTAACGCCTGTACAAACGGAAAAACCCTATTGCCTACCAAGGTATCTTCTAAAATTTCAAAATAACGGGGGCAAGCATGACGTGATATTTTTGATTTCTTCGACATCTTTGTGTAGTCAATAAACTGTCCGGTTACCAGCGTGCTTTCCTGAAAAAAACGTGCAAAAGAATCTAAATTTCTCGTAAGAGCCTCAGCCTTGATCTCTTCTTTTAGATAACTAGCCGCATACGATCTTAACAAGAGCTCATTATCACGCTTATTCTTGCCAAGATAAATCTCTGGTAAACAGCCATATGAAAGTGCCTGCTCCGTATCGATCTCATAAGACAGTTCGGAGCTGACTAAGGGCCCAAGTTGCAAATTAATAACACGTCCCGGAAGAAGGTTTGCGCCTCCTCGCTTTAACTTTCTAGCGCTAGAACCGGTAAGATAAAACTTCAAACTCTTGTTATCATCGAGCAAAGCTTGAATCGTATTTAAAATTTTAGGCATCCTCTGGACTTCGTCAATAAAGACAATCTTGGGCTTTTGCCGTTCAATCAAACTTCTCAGCTCACCAGGATTCGCTGAAAAATTAAGGTACTCGAGTTCGTCTGAAAAATTAATGCAAAGATCTGGCTTCAAACTGTTTACCAGTGTTGATTTCCCTACCTGTCTAGGTCCTAGCAAAAGTACACTCTTGCGACTTGAGACCATTTCTTGTCTAATAAATCTGTTTATCATGTGCTCATTTTTTCAAAAAAATGAGCACTTATCAACCATTTTATTTTAAGCGCCAGCGCGGCGAGTTCCGAATAAAGTAAAGCTCTGTAGTTTTGAATGGTTATCACTCTGCACAACAGACTCCATATTTTAGACCAAGATATGCACATGGGCTTCGGAAATTATTAATAATCATTGCCTAGGTGAGCGCCTCAAAAAAAGGATGAGCACTTCAGGTGGCCAGCGCTCTTTTGCTCAACGAAGCTCTGCCCCTTAGTTACTTCACCGTAGACAGACTCTAGGTGCCGGGCCGCGTTTTTGCTGAACTCATGCAGAAGAAACTCGCTCCCGAGCTTCATAGAATAACGACCGCCCTCTTCAAAGTCTTCACGAGCAACAGGGTCCATACCTCGATCGACAAGGTCGGCGACCTTTTCGATTTCAATAAGACGCTCTATCTTCGATCCCGACATCGGATTCTTAGAAAAAAAATCTTCTGCGACTTTTACATCATAATCATTAATATGCTTAATGACCTTAACGAAAGATTCACGCAAAATATCTGGCATAAACTTTTGGTTTCGCCCATAAAAGGCATAAAGAGCTCGCGCATTAGACTCTTGCTGCTTAGACTGATCATGAAGAGACAAAAACTCTTCTACTGTTGCTAGTGAAAGATCCCCGTACCGATCCGGATGTCGATTATAGTGCGCGACACCTAGCGCATGAACTCTTAACCTGTGGGATTCGACATATAATTTAAAGTCAGAAAACGTTTTCACGTATTTATTCTCTCCGGTAGATGGGCCGAAAGCGTAGCCTGCGGGCGAAAAAATCGTCGTGCTCAATACGAAGGTAAGTAGAATAATCCCAAGTCTTTGCGTCATGCATTTTGCCTTTCGGATAAGGAGTCTGTCCGTATATTACTTTTCCAGGCTGTTTCTTCTATCTCTGCGAGATTTATGCCGGATTATCAGAGCTTTAACTCATTTTCACACCCAAAAAGTGTCAAAAGTGACACTTTAGGCCTATCGATTTAATTGAATTGGGCTTTGGCTCGGCACATTGTAAATCACGTAGACACCGATTTTGTACTTAAAATGAATTTAGCGCACATAAAGCGTGGAATACTTATCGCAATGCCGACAGTACAATTGTTTAGGAGAAAAAATATGAAAAAATTGATCACGCTAATAACCCTCTTATCTATGTCCTCGGTGGCCTTTGGTGCCGGTCTCTCTGTGGCTGAAAAAGACGAGGCTATCGAAGCCGCCAACTACGGTCTTTGTCATGAGCTCAAGCTTCGCCCAGCAAAAGGAGACGAAAAGCTCATCGAAATGAACTGCGGTGTATTTATCCAATCTTATGATTTAAAGGTTGAGAAGAAAGCTCTGCAAAAACGCTTAAACCAAATCAATGCTGAGATTAAAAAGCTCGATTCATCGATAATTGAGGCCCCGTAGTTGATTCCTGTTCTCGGTGTAATTATTTCATGACCGGCTAACGAATGTGCGCGTCTAGGCATTCCAACTCTCTCTGATCTGATATACAAGTTGGCCAGCGAATTGCACACTCACCATTAAACCTAATAACAAAGGATGAAAGTTATGTTTAAAATTTTACTAAGTACAATGCTTCTGTTTGCGGCTGTTGCTCAGGCAAAAAACACCAAGACACTTTCTTGCGAAGAGAGTGACGGAATTTTCTATACATTCGGCTTAGCAGCTGACTTCAGCGGACCAAACATAGTCGGCGACATGGTTGTTTCGTCCAGAAATCAAAGATGGAGCCACACTTTTGAGTTCCCGGTAATGCCTCGACATTCTACTGATAAAGTCAGAGGTGTTGAAAAGACAAGAAACTACACCAGCTTCGAGTATAAGCTCGAAAATAGAAATGGCTGCGCTTACTTTCTGCACTTGCCAGTTGATGTCATCGACTATCAAACATACGATGCAAACCTAAAAAATACTTTCGTTGGCAACTACATGATCGTTTGCCCTGCTAAAAACAAGCACATCGAAAAAGTCATGACCTGCCAATTCGTCGATGCTACTGGCACACCTAGAGAGTAAGTACCTAGTCGCTTTTTCAAGCCTTTAGGCCGATCCTTCGATTGAGGATCGGCTTTTTTGTTTTTTATGGTATTAGCCATAGACGTTGATCCTGAGCGTCCTCATTTATTCAGTAGAAGTTCCGATAAGTGGTCTGTGAATATATTCATTATTTTGAGCATTTTGAGCATTTCGATCTTTGGTTTTGCCGGAGAGGCAGGGACCTACTTTGCACTTTCAAAAGATCAAAAAGAGTGTTTTTCGTATTCTGAAGACATACGAAAAAAGCCGGAACCAATTTCTAAGAAATTTAATATAGAGCCAGAGTTTTTAGCGGCTCACCCGCTTTGCCAAAATCAAGTCAGTTGTCTCGACCCTGCCCGCAGTCAACAAATGAAAGGAAAAGGCCTCCTCCCTGGAGGACTTGGCGCCTCATCTATGGAAGCCCTACAAAAGAATCCCGCCGCCCCGCCCAAGTGCCTAGCTCGGGATCCGCTTTCTAACTTCTCGGCCCTGCACGAAACTGGCAAATCCCTCCTTGAGGATCCTAAACTCTACCCTCCCGAAGCTTACCTTGCTCAAAAACTTGTAGTTAACACGAAACGCGTCGTTACCGACTATCTAAAAGATAGCGAAAAGGCGAGCGCCGTTCTTATCAAGTGCTTCGAGCACAACGAATTGATGGAAAAAGATAATATCCCATTTTACAAAAGGCTTGAAAAAGCCCAATCAGATAAAAATATACCAAAGGTTTGCCAACGCATCTGGAAACCCGACTCAGAAATCTCTAACTTGTTTCAAAAAAATAAAGAACTCCGACAAACCTTGGCCGCCATCGAACTTATAAACAACGGAAAATTCAAAACAGGAGAGCAGGTCTTAGACATTGGTATCGACCTCAAAGATCAAAATGTTCTGTCGCCATTTTATAAAAATCTACTAAATAAAAAACTTTCCCCACCAAAAATAAAATTCTTTGGTATCATGGCGCCGTCTCAACTATGGGATGGAACACCCAACGAGTTAGAAGCCTTAAATGAATTTGAAAAAAAAGGCTTGGTTGATGTCATCGCAAAACACCTTGACTCAAAAGAATCAAAAACCCCCATTGAGGATCTCAAATCTTCTTTAAGTTCACACTACTTTGATTTGTTGAATGAGAATCCAATTCTTCTTGAATTTTCAAGCGCAAGGCCAAACGCTAGCGAGCTCAAGACTGCATTTCAAAATAATCAGCGTAAAATTCAAAACCTCCGCGACTTTAAAATATCCAATGATGTTGATTATCTTGCGTTTTCTTCTGCACTCTCGTTTTCTATAGAAGCGAGCCCTCCCGAAGAGCAAGGTAGCGCGTGCGTACTTGCACATGAAATGCTTCGTTTAAGAAAAGATGTTAAAGAAGCTCCTATCAACCTCGCCTTAAGCCTGATGGCCTTAGAATCATTGGGGACCGGGATCGCAGCAAAAGGCGCTCTTAAGAAAACCCTCGGCTTTCTTATGGGGGCTAGGTACTCCGGATCCGCCTATCAGGCCCTCACGATCAACCAAGGCCTAGAAACTATTCGAACTAATACTGAAAGCTGCCTTAAAACCTCAATAAACAGTAACGGCCTCTGCCGTGTCGATCAACTTCAACAAGCAACTACCGAAACAGCAATAAGTTCCGTTCTTCTCGGAACCTTTGGTGTGCCAAAAAAATCTTTGAAAATCATCGCGCCCACTATCCTCGGCGGCGACCAGCTACAGAAATAAAAAGCCCGTGGACTCTAGTCTCAGAATAGGACCCGACCAAAGTCACTGCCCGGTTGTAAATACACAACAATGCAGGGAAAATATAACAAGGCGTCCATGACTCGGAGGTTTTTTTGAAATTGGCAATCGGTTTATTCGTAAGTGTTGTAATGTTTTCGGCTTCGTTTTCGATGGCTGAAGACCCTGTGATTTATCAAGATGAAATAGAGGCGAGATACCTCCAAGATCGCTACCCCGAATATTATCGCCACAAAAATGAAGCTGCGAGACTGAAGGAGGAAATTAAAGAGTCGTGGAAAAAACCGAACTCACGTAGTGAGCGTCAAAACCTCGAAAAAGCACGAGCTAACGCTGAAGAAAAAGCCAGAAGGATCCGCACTCAGGCCATCCATGAATTACGGGACACAAGCCCTAACAACGTAAACAGCACGACCTATCAAAAAATCCTATCCGAAAGAAAATCCCCACAGGCAACCTCATCGTCAGGAGATTCTAAATTCAAGCAAGAAAACGAAGCTTGGCACCAAAAGCAAAAACCAATTTTCGATGCTCAAGATGCAAGACTCGAGGCTCTCAAAGTAAATGCGGATCCTAAGTCCACAAGCTATTTTGTCATGGACGAGGCCGCAAAAGGCACACCAGGCTATATCACTGAGCTTAAGCTGACTGCGCAGCAAAAAGCTCAGGTAATTCAAGCCGCCGAGGACTACAATAAGTTATTAAATCCCTTTAAAGGCACCAGCGCTGACGATATCTATGACAGGCTCAAAGTGATTTCACAGGGAGAAATGGGCAGTGTGAAATCCGCAGAGGACTTCAAAAAAATTCTATCGCAAATGTCTGACTTAAACAGAAAGCTTGAAAGCGCAACGTCGAAGGAAGAGCTCCTTGCCACAGCAAAAGAACTAAAAAGCCTCACCAGCCCTCATACCAAAGCACTCACGACTTATTTTGGTCAAACAGATTACAAAATCACCTTTGGCGGCGCCGAACCTTTTATCGATAAAGGCAATGACCGTATCTTTCTTGATGAAGTTGGCAAGGTAAAAAGAATAGTAAAAAGCGGCGGAAGCAAAATAACCGGTGCAACAAATATCAAGAAGGCTCTTGTCACTCTGGGCCTTAGCGCGACAGCCCTTTCTGTATCTGCAGGTGCCATGGCGGATGAAGCCGTCAATGCCGCAGCCAGCGAACCAACAAAAACCTCTCCTGCCAATTTCAAAGCTAAAGACTGGGTAGACGGAGCCCGCTAAGCTCCTCCTCCCACATCCCAAACTGAACACGATGCCGCGTGGCAAGAATAACCCCTTGCCGCATTTGTTTTTATGATTGATGCGCCAACCGATCTCATCTACGATCCCCGGGACTCCAGCCTGTTAGACCTGGAGCCGGGAGAATTTTATGAAAAATACCTTCGTCCTTCTTGCCTCACTTTTTGTTTCAACAACGGCCTTCGCACAATTTGGCGGTGGGGATTTTCCGAAGCAAACCAAAATAGAAAATGCGAATTATTTTTGTGGCGACAACAAAGGTGCCTTCGCCCTTAAGGTCAACGATCCCGCACGAGTTTGGCAAACCGAACTGAATGCCCAGGGTGTTGCAGAATCTGGTCTCGAACTCACCGTCAATGATATCGTTCGTTTTCGCAGCCCCCATCACTTTGATATCAAAGCCTCTATGCAAGCTGGGGACGAAAAAATTAATTACCACTTCAACATGTCTGCAAATCACGTAACGAAAGTCATCACCTTAGAGACCACGATTTCAAATGAAAACAGCGACGAGACCGTCCTTGCCCCTGTTCCTTGCACTCTCGTGCCAGACATTCCGGACAACAACTCAAAACCCCGAGAGCAAGAAGAGAAAAAATATTCTTTCGATGATATTGACGTATCCCTTGTGTGCGAAAGTAAACTTGCAAAGATCCCAGATTTTTACATCTTAGGCCGAGTTAAGGACAAACTCACAAAGCCCTATCAAGTTTTCTTCAATATTGAAGGAGAGTTAACTCTCGATAATTCAATGCAACTTGAGTCGAATGAAAATGGCGTGATCAAAATGAACGGAGGCTTCTTAACTTACGCCTTCGACCTGAACAACCAGGAGCTATCGATCATCAATAGAGAAGGCGTCCTGGCCGGCTCTGAAGCCTGCCGCACTTACTAGTTTATTTCTAGTTTTTAATTTGGCAGGAGTAGATCCAAACAACTCCATCCTTACCAAAATAATCCTTGGGCGGATTCGTGTTCGCAACAATTGCCTTTTCAAGAGTGATTGGTGTCGCAAAGAATTCGTCCCTGTTTTTCTGTTCTTCAAAAGTAATAAAGACATCCACTCCTGAAGCCAGGCCTAGCGGGTAATAATCTTGCACTGTTGACATCGGATCGACCCCGCCATCCGCACGCCCCTCAGAGTAGGCAGTAGCCTCGGTCGGCAAACCTGTGATTTTGTAATTAAGCGATAGCCTCTCTTCAGGAGGAACAGAATGAGCATTATCAAGAAAGATGTAAATTTTCGACAACTCCACCGTGCAATCCTGTGAGGTCTTTTCGAACATTTTGGTCTGCGAGTTGTAAATCTCTACCTTGCCAGAAAACAAGATCGCTTGATCAGACGAAAATAACAAAGCCAGTGCTGTAACTAATGATTTCATTGAAGACCTTTCCTTTACCATTACTGAATAGAACTGCGACTCTACTACCCCTTTCGTCTCGTCCGAACAACCATTATGTCTGTGTTTTCTCGACCAGACCCCTCCGACAAAAGTTTTAAATTAGTCGGTCGGCTCCACCGAAACCATCAAAATTACTTAACAATCTAAATCTTTCCTCAAGTTTGTCCGAAACAGTATCAATGAAATGGAGCACTGCCATGAAGATTTTTTTGATGTTTTCTATGATTTCATTCTATATCTGCCCGCCCGTCCTGGCGCAGGTCGACAACGAAGATCGCTATCGTCCAGTCTTAGACCAGGCCACCAGCGAATACAAATTAGGAAACTACAAGTCCGCCACAAAGCTTTTCAAGAAAGTATATTCAAAATCACCGGGGTTAAAAAAGCCCGCCTTTGCCGGCTTGGTTGAAACTTTGCGCCACAACAAGCAGTGGGATGAGGCCGCCGAGGCGGTAAAGTCAGAAATTCAAAACAGCCCCTTTGTCGGCGAGTATCGAATTTGGCTGTCAGAGATTCACTACTCTGCTGGAAATTATCCCTCGACCCTTCAGGAGCTAGCCTTTGCTGAAAAAATCCTCGGCCCTAGCGAGTCTGTTCTTAAAATAAAATACCAATCACAACAAAAACTCAATCAACATCTGGCGGCCCTTGTAACCCTCACCCAGTACCTCGAAAAATTTCCAAAATCCTACGAAGCCTTTGCCGCACGAGCAAGTTCATACTTTGAACTCAACCTTGCAAACAAGGCCTATGCAGATTTACAAGAAGCTTACAAGCTGCGGCCTTTCGATGAAAACATTGTTTCGAATTTAACAAAAGTGGCCTTTGTCCTGAGCCGCCATGGCGATGTGAAAATATACGGACAAAAGTGCATGGATCAATTTCCAAAAAATATTTTATGCTACGAGTCCCTTGGAAAATCCGCCTTTAAAACCGAAGATTTTCCCCGAGCGATAAGGCATTTTGAAACAACTTTAACTCTAGACCCAAATAGTCTCGAGAATCGCCAAGCTCTCGCCGAAGCTCTCGCGCGAAATGGCAACCATTCAGAAAGCGACTCCCAATACACACAAATTTTTAAAATGAGTCCCAGCTACTTGCCAGCAATGAGAAGCTGGGCTCAGTTTTTACACAAGAGAAAAAACGTAAGCCTTCTTGGCGAACGCCTCTTGGATTTTACCGCCCGTCGTCCAGAAAACATCTGGGCCGCTGTTGAACTTTCTGAGTTGCTCCATCTAGTCGGCAACAATGAACAAGCTCTCATGACGATGAAAAATCTTGTTAAGACGAGCCCCACCGATATCGCAAGAATCTATCATGCAAAGCTTTTAACCGATGTCGGTCACTACAACGAGGCGGCGCTGACTCTCAAAGAAATCAGTAACGAGAGCTTTGAAAAAAGCTATCACCTTGGCCTCATCAACCTAAAAGAAAATAAGATCTCAGAATCTATTGAACAGTGGCAAAAAGTTGCTCAAGCTTCGCCGCTTTACTTCCAAGCCCAGTTTAACACCGCTCTAGCCTACGAACAGCAAGGAAACCGCCAAAAAGCAAAAGAACTGCTTTCGAACCTCAATCCACCAGATGAATATAAAGTACTAACCGATCGAAAATTTTTATCCTTGAGCATAAGCGAAGAGCGAAAACCCGCAAACTCGCTAGCCCAACCAACCCCTGAACCTCCTTACTTTCTCGAATGGAAGCTCCCTGCCCTATGAAAAATCTCCACTTAACCATCATCGCGCTACTTCTAATTCCGGCCACCCTGTTTGCTCAAACCATTGAAGAGGGTCGCTACATCAGTGTCTACTCCGGATACAGCCTGCAATCTTCGAAACTGTCTGGAACTGGGTTCAATTCAGAACTTCCGGGCAAAGGAAGCCTTTTGTATGGATTTGATTTCTCATATCAAGGACAGCAGAATCCCACGCGCTACATTTTCAAGTACAACACTTCAAACGGAGAGCAAAGCGCTCCATCAGGTCTCACTCCTTCAAACCTGTCTGTTCATCGTGAAGAATATATGTTTCAAACATCTCTCGCACTTTGGGATTCTGGTGCCCTCGAAAATCTGCGAATTGCAATCGGCTACGCTTATCTGCAAAGTGGGGCCACAGACACCGCCCCGAATAATGTCTTAACCAAACAGAGCACACAAGGGGTCATATTGAGCCTTTCTTATGCTTCGAAAGTTTCTTCTGATCTCGTTCTAGTATCTGATTTTCTTATTTATCTGCCTCACCAGCTGAGCGAATCCAGTCAAGTGACTGGCTACAATCCACGCTACTTCGGTGCAGAACTCCGGCTTAACGCTGAATATATGTTAACTGACAATGCGGCGGTCTTCGGCGGAATCAGTTATAGATCGGACCAGGCATCCTTTGATGGATCCGTCAATCGCGGTGTGACCGGAGGAGTAGATACTCGCACGGCCTTTTCAATTCCAATTGGTTTAAAGTTTGGCTACTAAAAATGAGGGCACTATGAAAACAAACCACTTCAAATTAATAACTGTCTTGTTCTCGATGCTCCTCGCATCAGGCTGTAACAAAGAGGCCACAGTTTCAAACCTGACGCCAGATTCCGGAAACACCGGAGGCGATGGCGGCGGCACAACGAGTTCTGCAAATAG
This sequence comes from Pseudobdellovibrionaceae bacterium, assembly GCA_035914755.1. Lineage (GTDB taxonomy): Bacteria > Bdellovibrionota > Bdellovibrionia > Bdellovibrionales > Bdellovibrionaceae > JACMRP01. The sequence continues at coordinate 17,077 of JAMIQD010000247.1, forward strand.
CTGCTCTTCTCCCACCACCTCGGCGATTTGGAAAGGCGAACGTTCCGCGGCGGCCACTGTCGGGCTTCGCGGCGCTTGGTCGGATATAAAACTAATTCCAACGACCACTTATCCAGGGATGGTCTATACCGATGTTGGTTGCTCATGCATCAAATACACATTCTGGGACGGTACTGATTGGAACACTGAGGTGATTTCAGCAGGAAATGCGACCTCTTTTACATATATTCGTCTGGCTTACTTAAGCACCGGAATCCCGGTGGTTGTTTGGTCGAACTCAACGACGACTTTGCAGTTGGCTATTCGCAACTCTGCTAGTCTTACAAGCGAGGGGACTTGGGCTGTCAGAAATCTCGATACTGGTGGCACCGCCATTCGCGCGGCGGAATTAAAAATAAATCCCGCCGATCAAGTGGCTGTATTGTATGCCAGAAATACTGGCGGAACTGCCCACTTAATTCTTTGCACCGCCAATTGCAGTACCGGGTCAAATTATTCGAGCCCTTCAACGACCCTCGGCACCGTTGGAACAAATCCTAACACATTTGGACTAGGCTGGTGCAAGGCCAGCTCTGGCTACTATCCTGTCGTCGCACTGTCTGGTGGAACCAATACAACCTTTGGTGTCTGCCGCCAAGCTACGCTCTCGACGTGTTTGACTGGAATAGCAAGTTGGGCCGGCGGCGCACTTCAAACGCTGACTGGATCCGGTGCTAACAGAGTTACAGCTCAGCTAGCAATTGATGACACGACGACAGATGCTCCTGTTCGTGCCGTCCTAAATAATGGTGCCGCCATAGCCTACTATCAATCTGCCTTTGCGGGCGGCGGTTGCGCCTCTGGAACTATCGGAGCTATTGCTTCGGGCGGAACAATCTCCGGAACCGGCGCTACGAATGGCAATGCCTATCTCGAAATTCAGGCCGTGAGTGGTGGCAACTATCATCTTATTGCCAACGAAGGAACAACCCTTGTCCGCTATTACAATACAACCACAGGCGCCTTCACGACTTGGAATGCCGCAGGAACCGTCGCCACAGCCACTCTTGGAGCCGCTGGCGCCACTCGTGGAGGTCTTGCTGTAGATACATCTCTCGGACAAGCCTATACAAGCTTTGCAAGAACTGCGGCAGCAACACCCTTCCCAGGGAACCTTATGCTTGGCTGGGTCGAAAACACAACGGTTGCATCAAACAATGCAACCGCTCAATACTACGAAACACCTGTTAATCTCGACGGACAGCTGCAAACTCTAACGAATCAGGTGCCAAATATTTCTCTTGCTGCCACCTCGTCAGGAACTCCGGCCTCAGCCTTTGTTGATTATTCTTCTGGCTCGTCCACTGCCGGTGTTTTAAAATACGCCATTCGCAGTGGCTCAACCGCAACAACAAATTGGTTTGTGCGAACAATTCCACTGGTCGCACAACCACAGGCAGTTGCGCTTGCCTTTGACAGCAATAACAAACCGTGGATTGGTGTTTTCGATCAACAAAGCTTGCGTTTTTTACTTATGACAAACACTGAAACGGATGGAACCGGCGTCTGGTCTACTTATTATTTTCCGTTTCGAACTGCCGTCACGGCCGCTACGGCTCCTGCCTTTCATAGCGTGTCCGTAGCGATAGATCGATCGAGTACGTCCGTCAGACCGGTCATGCTCGTGGGAGTTGCCAATCATGGCACTATTGCCAACACCGGCGTTTGGTCTGCCCGTCTTAATCCAACAACGGGGGATTGGTCTAATATCACGCAAGTCGACTCGACCAACTTGGCAAATTCAATCTCAAATGTGTCAACAGATTATGACTCAAGCGGAAACATCGTCGTTGCCTACTATGATCGCAGCGCCAGCAACCGTCTGGAGTATGCACAAAGTGTCGATGGCGGAGCGACTTGGTCAACACCTACTAACGTGACTGCTCTCACTGGCGTCGGAATGGGTGCAAAGATAAAAATAAATCCCTCAACAACTCGGCCCGCAATCACTTACTATGATCGCACAAACAACCGAGTCTATTATTCATATTGCACGACGGCTCTTGCAAGTTGCTCATCGCTTGCAAATTGGTCTTACTCTTATCCTGAAAACTTAACCGCTGGAGTGAGTGGGCTTGCGGCGGCGTCCGATGGTCTTCTTGGGACAGGCCTTACGTTTACAAGCACAGGGGTTGCCTACATCACCTACCCAATCGCATCCGGCAACTCCGGGCTTTTAGCAATAAACAATAACAGCACGGGGAGTTTTCCGCTTTCATCAACCTTGTATGCGGGCAAAAATTCAAATCTAACGGATAACACCGCTATTTCTGCAATTAACTTTGGCCAGGCAGGATGGAACGTGGACTCAGTCAGAACCCCGACAGGATCTCTGCATTCAATTTTTGTGGGACCCGGCAACTGGCTTTACGCTACGAGCTGCGGCGACTAATTGCCGCCGCTCTTGCTCGCGCCAAGATATTTATCAAACCACTCAAAGCTCTCCCAAACGACATGTTTGACGGATTCATTTGAGCTATAATCATGCGACTCCGCAGGCAGAAGCACCATTCGTGCCCGAGCCCCCTGCCCCTTGAGGGCTTCAAAATACCGCTGCGTCTGCAGAGTAAAGGTCCCCGGGTTGTTATCGTCCATACCGTGAATGAGCAAAATCGGAAACTTAATTTTTTCTACATCAAGAAAGGGCGATAATTTGAGATAGGTCGACTTTGCCTCCCAAAGAGGGCGACGCTCGCCTTGAAAACCGAAAGGAGTCAGCGTGCGGTTGTAGGCCCCAGACCTGGCGATTCCCGCCGCAAAATAATTTGTGTGCGTCAAAAGATGAGCCACCATAAAAGCTCCATAGCTATGCCCCATCACCCCCACCCGTTTAGGGTCAATGGATCCGTTTGCCTCTAAAGCTTTGATTGTCGCTTCTGCGTTCATAGAAAGCTGCTCAATAAAGGTGTCATTTCTATTTTCGGGGGAGCCCACAATTGGGATTTGTGCCTCGTCTAAAACAAAGTACCCATGCAATGCAAAGTACAATGGAGTCGCACGAAAGGGAGTTTCAAAATTACTTGTGCTCCCCCGAGTTTGTCCTGCCATTTTCGCATCTGTGTATTCGAGGGGGTAGGCAGAAACAACACATGGGTATTTTTCTCCCTCTTTGTAGTTAAGGGGATAATACAATATCCCGCTCATCTCGACCCCGTCTTTGCGCTTATACTTAAGAAAGGATTTTTTAAGCTGACCCATGACCTGAAATGGATTCGTCTCTCTAAAAAGAGACTCTCCGCCCTTATCAGGATTTTGCAAAGTTCGCACTTCGTAGGTCGGAGGCTCTTTTGTGCTTTCTGTTCGCGCCAGTATACGCAAAAACTCTTTAGGATAGAAGGCCACGATTTGCTCTCGCTTGTCTTTGGGAGAGCGAAAAACCTCAGTAAACTTCATATTTTGAAGGTTCATCTTAGAAACAAAGGGTCTTTCTCCATCGGGGCTGGCACCAGCTCCTTGCCAATAAACAAAATCACCCTCAGAATTTTTCTCAACGCGGGCGACGAGACGATTAAATTTGTTGCGGCCTAAAACAACATTTCCAGGATCAGCATAATCGTCATTTGCATTCAGACGCAAAAACTCTTTCAACTGAGAATTGCCCTCTTGGCTGTACAAATGAAAATATCGAATCACTTCAGTCTCTCTATCATAGTCAGAAACAAAAGCTCCTTGATTCGGATCCTCTAGAGCCGTTAGATCATTAAAGCGATTTTCAAAAGCGGCAACTTTTACTGTTGTGAAATCTCCGTTGCTTTTTTCAATAGTGCTTACAAATAAAAAGTCTCGATGAGGCACCTTCTTTTTCCAATCGCCATTGTCCTGAGCCTCAACATAAAAAAACTGTTGTGGCTGAGCGGGGTTCCACTCTAAATTTCGCGGCCCCGTAGGAACACCGTGAATGGGCAAATTTTCAAAAGGTCCGACGACTCCTAACGATTTTTTTTGCTTTCCATCTATAGAGACCAGGCTGCGTTCGCGTTTAAATAAATTAAAGGGGACCGCATAAGAAAATGGTCTTTCTAGTTTCGAAACGAGAAGCCACTTCGAATTCGGAGACAGCTGTACTGAAGAGTATAGGGCGGCTGCGCCGATATTCTTTAAGTTTAATGTTTCTACATCGACGACGCTTACTTGTGACTTCATAGCCAAAGCAAAGGCTTCCGCTTCTTGCGGAGTTCTGATCAGATCCTGAAAGGTGCGGTTCTGCGAGATAACTCCAGATGATTCGCTCACAATCGGACCTTCCGGAGGAACCGCCGCCACAGTGATGGGACCTTTGCTCGTTCGGCGCAAAAGCAGTATGCTTCTATTGTCTATCCATTGAAACACATTGTCACTGCCCAGAGTTGTATTTAAACAAGCATCAGATATTTTCTTCTTTTGCAAACTTGGGATTTTGACAATCCAAAGCTCCACACAACGTGGGGCTTCCACCTGCACTGCCAAAGTGTTTCCATCAGGGCTCCAGCTCAAATTACGAATATAAGAATTTTTGGAAAATAAGATAGCTCGATCTATTTTTGTTTTTTGATCATAGTAGCGGAGATCTGTCTTATAGCTTCCCGAATACGGAGCTAAACTATCTGGGTTAAAACGAGCACCCGCCAAACGAAGAAAAGGCCGGCTTGTATAAGAAACCGGTGGCGTCAGCTGTAAACGGTATTTTACAAATTCTGTAAATGGGGGGTTAAAAGCTGGATAGCTGAACCCCGACGAATCAATGAGGTTGGTTATCTGCTTTTCTGGAGCCTTATAAACAACTTGCGCCCGAGCCTGTATTTTTAAAACTGTTGATATCAACACTAAATAAGAAAGTTTTCTAAGTTGTATTTTCATCCCTCAACGTTTTCATATGGCGGTTCTCCCAAGATTCTGTGTGTCAGGCATCCTGAGTTAGGTGGCGTTAACTTGCTAACATAACTTCTCTCGCTTTTGCAAACTCTATTGGTGATTTCATTCCAAGTGCCGAATGGGGATTGAAATTATTGTATCGCCAGTGCCAGTTGTCGATCT
>JAMIQD010000248.1:0-5721 GCA_035914755.1 Pseudobdellovibrionaceae bacterium
TCTCATCTGGTGGTGATTAATAAGGGCAGCATTATTTTCGACGGCGATCTTTCTCCTTTTATGAAGCAATACAAAAGTCTAGAGGACGCATTCCGAAGAGCAAAAGAACAGGGAAGTGAGGCGTGAGAAAAGTATTTGTCATCGCAAAGACCACCCTGCAGGAGATGCTTCGCGATCGATTATTTCTTATTGTTTTGTTTATTGCCGTCATTCTTTTGGGGCTTAGTATTTTGCTCGGAGCTTTATCATTTAGTGAGCAACAAAGAATACTCGCGAATTTGGGCTACACGGCTATAGAGATTGCCTCGGTGGGAATTTCTTTATTCGCGGGGGCCTTTCTTATCTCTAGAGAAATTGAAAAGCAAACTTTGCTTCTCGTGCTTGCCCGGCCTATCACGCGGGATCAATTTCTTATGGGTAAGGTGTCGGGGATCATTGTCTTGAACACGCTGTTAATATTGGCACTGGGGCTTGTTTTATATTTTTTATTGGGGGCCTCTGTAAGCTTTCTTAACCATTTGACGATTTTGTCGTCGCTTTGGTTCGAGGCGATGATTATTTTGTCTTTGGTCATCTTTTTTAGCATTCTTGTGCGTCCGATTTTGTCTCTGCTTATGTCGTTAGCAGTTCTTTTAGTTGGGGTGTGGATTCCAGACTTGCAGTTTTTTGCAGAGAAAAGCAAAGACATTTTTTTTATTAATGCGGTCAAGGTAATTTCTTGGATCACTCCCAACTTGTATCGATTTAATTGGAAAAGCTATTACTTTCTTGAGAGGGGTATGGAGACACAGGAAGTGGTGTGGATGATTGCGCACTCTTTCGGTTGGATGTTGATTGTATTTGTTTTTGCATGCCTCATTTTCAGGAGAAAAGACATTGTCTGATATCGATTTCATATTTTATTTCCTTTTTTTCTACATCGGGGCCTGTCTTGGCAGCTTTGCGAATGTTGTGATCTACAGGCTTCCAATGGGAGAAAGTGTGGTTCTCCCTCGAAGTCACTGCAAGAGTTGCAAAAAAAGCATTGCCTGGTACGACAACATTCCGATCTTTTCGTGGCTGTGGTTGCGCGGAAGATGTCGAAATTGCGGAGCTCGATTTTCCTTCAGATACTTCTTCGTAGAGCTTTTAACAGCTAGCTTGTTTGTTTTGGCGTATTTTTATATTGGGATGAGCTGGAATCTGTTAGAAGCCTTGGTTTTTATTTTCTCATTGGTGTGCTGTACATTCATTGATTTTGATCACATGATTTTACCGGATCAATTCACATTGTCAGGAATTGCAATTGGGCTTTTGGGTGCCTGGCTCAATCCACAACGTGATTTTTTGGATGCTGTTTTGGGTGTTTTTCTTGGTGGCGGTTTTCTTTGGGCCATGGCGTATTTTTACTATCTATTTACAAAGCAAGAAGGCATGGGTGGTGGTGATATCAAACTTCTTGCCTGGATCGGCGCAGTTTTGGGCTGGAAAGCGATTCCCTTTGTGATTATGTCGTCTGCAATTATTGGGAGCGTTGTTGGCTTAATACTCGCAAGAAAACAACGTCAGGGATTAAAAACAGTGATTCCCTTTGGTCCCTACCTAGCCCTTGGTGCAGTCATTCACCTGTTTGGCGGCCAGGCGATAGGCTTGTGGTATTTTAATCTGTTTCTTCCGGCATTTAGCTAGACCCTCGGGTTTGACATTCCTTCATCCAGAAGAAATAATTTTATTATTTAGACCTGCGTCTAAATAATGGCTGGGAAAACATGTTATTTGCATCAAAAAAAGTTCTTGGGCTCGACATTGGCACGAGTTCAATAAAAATCGCAGAATTGGACGTGTCCAAGAGGGGAGCACAGCTGCTTTCTTTCGCGATTACTCCCACGCCTCCGAACTCCGTCGCTGCAGGCGAAATTTCTGATATAACCAGCGTAGGTATTGCCGTACAAGGTTTGGTCAGTGATATTCACTCAAAGCGAAAGAACATTGCCACAGGCATGTGGGGTACTGCGGTAATCGTAAAAAAAATTACGATTCCAAAAATGGAGCGTAAGCTCATTCAGGATCAGATCCGCTTCGAGGCTGAGCAGTATATTCCTTTTGATATTAACAATATTAGTCTCGCCCACCACGTATTGAACTCAAGTTCAACAGACGATACGATAGACCTACTATTGATCGCAGCACAGAACGAACTTGTTTTCCAATACATGTCAGTTATCGAGACTGCGGGCCTCAAGTGCGGAGTTCTTGACGTTGCCGGGTTTGCCTTAGCAAATAGCTTTGAGGCAAACTACGGACGATTTTCCCGTGATGTCGTGGGCATTTTGAACTTCGGTGCCTCGATCACTAATTTCGTGGTTATTCATAATGGAGATGTTGTCTTCTGTAGAGATATTCCAGTTGGTGGGCTAAATTATACTAACGAAATTCATAAGGGCTTGGGCATTTCAGTGCAAGAAGCCGAGGCTCTGAAGTTGAACGCAGTTTCTCGTCGCGAGGTCCCTACTGAGGTTCATGGAATTATCAGTTCTACCAATGATATGGTAACAGAAGAAGTTCGAAATAGTTTGGATTTTTTGAGTGCGACTACAAATGGGATGACTCTGAGTAGATGCTTTTTCACAGGTGGAAGCTCGGTAACCACCGGATTGGTCGAGACTATTTCAAGGGTTAATGGAATCCCATTTGAGCCATTTGATCCTTTCCATAAAGTGAAGGCGAGCAAGAAGTTTTCGCAAAATTATCTTAATCAGATTGGGCATTTCGCAGCTATTGCGACGGGGCTCGGAATGCGCAAATCCGGAGATGGCTCGTGATTCGAATAAATCTTGCGTCTCCTAAAGGAATGATGGGTTCTGCTGCAACTGGGGCATCCGCGGAAGGCGACGGCCCAGTATCTGAACAGGCTCGAAAAGATGCCTATGTGAAACTATTGGTGATCTTACTTGCGCCAACAGGGCTTTTCTTTTATGAGCAGCAAAATATTCCTTCCATAAATGCGCAACTAACCCAAAAACAAGTGGCAATTAGCCAGTTGGCAGAGTTCAACTCTAGGGCTGAAAATGCGGTTAAAGAAATAAAAAAGTTTAAAGAGGACGAAAAAAAAATTCAGGCGCGAATTTCGGCTCTTGAGCGGCTGGCGAAGAATCGCTTCCGTGAGGTGAAGGTTCTGGATCTTTTTCAGCAGGTTATTCCAGAGAAAATGTGGTTTACACGCATTGATATCAAGAGTGGAAAGGTCCTCTTGGCCGGGATGTCTATGAGCGATATTGATATATCTACTTTTATGGACTCTCTCTCTAAGAGTGTATTTCTTCAGGATGTTGTTTTGATTAGTTCTGCAGAGCAGATTCAGGATGGATTGACGTTAAAGAAGTTCGAGATTGGGTGTGGTCTTGACCCGACTGGAAGTCAGCAATGAACCAGATACTTGAGAAACTCTCAGCATTGTCTAACGGTAAGGCTTTGGCCATCGGCCTCGTTCTTGGGGCGCTCTATTATTTCATGATGTATGATGACGGTTCCTCTCAGCTTGCACAAATCCAAGCTCTGAATCAGCAGCTAATTGACGCTGAGGCGAAAAGAAAAGATACGGAGGCCACTCTTCAAGAAGAAGCCCGGATGAAAGACGCTGTTGGAAAGTTGAGTGAACAGTACGCCTTCATTTCAAAAAAATTACCCTCTGAACTGAAGTCTTCGGACATGATTCGTTCAATTGATGTTGTTGCCAAGGCTTCGGGTGTGAGCGTAAAGCTGAAGAAGCCAGGGGCCATAGAAAAAAGAGAAGTTGTAGAAGAGCTGCCAATAGATGTCAGTCTTGAGGGCACCTATGGGCAGATCACGCAGTTCGTTTATCAGACTTCAAACCTCGAGCGACTTACGAGGGTTATGAATTTCTCAGTTGTTAGTCAAAACCCTGAGGAGGGTATTGAAAAAGGACTTCGTTTTGAGGGGCAGGTTGTAAGTTACAAGTTAGCTCCTGAGCCCGAAAAAGCTTCCGAAGAGCAAGGCAAGGGGGGCACTCCATGAAGTCAACCCGGTGGGTCCTCTCATATGTTGTCGCAGCTTCCGTGGGGCTTTGGTTGGCATTTTTTCTAAGTTTAAAATTTGTAGTGCCGGCGTATTCGCAGGCAAAGCCAGAGGCACCATCGTCTGGAGATCTACCGCCTGAGTTTGCTAAAGAGGCCCCAAAACAACTTTCTCCAGGGGCCATTCCGCCTCCGCCCAGCCAACCACCGACAGTTGAAGGGTCATCGTCTGCGACCGCACCGATGCCGATGGCTCCGGTCGAAGCGCCACAGATTTTGCAGGTTCCTCAGTTTGCTTCTGACGATCAGTATATTTATGATCCAACGGGGCGACGGGACCCATTTAAGCCCTACCGTATTTTCAAGCCAGCCCCTGTGGGAGCTGGGCCGAGGGTTGCAGACATGTCGGACCCCCTTCAGCGTTGGGAGCTATCTCGCTTCGATGTTGTGGCAATTATGTGGGAGATTAGAAATCCCCGAGCTATGGTGAAAGATCCAGACGGAAGGCTATACCCTATCGCAAAAGCGACAAAAATTGGACGTAATAGCGGTCAAGTCGTGGCGATTCGAGAGGGTGAAGTCGTCGGAGTGGAAGTAATTGAAAATGAAGGCATTGTAGCCAAAGAAGTTAAGGTCCTTGAACTTAAGAAGTGAGTTCAATTCAAATCAGGAGGAACTAATGAAAGGATTCATTAGACTGATGATACTGGGGTTAATGGTGGGTTCTCTTCTAAGCTGTGCAACACCGCAGACAGAGGAAGATTCTCTTACAACCGAGTCTTATACGGGTGACGGCAGTTCGGCGGCTGGATCAGCAGGAAAAGATGATTTTTCTGATTTTAATAGTGCGGATGAGGCCGCCCCTCAGCAATCAAGCCAGCAGCCGGCTCAGGATAGCGATTTGGCACTTGAAGACGAGGTTAATCAGGCAAGCGGGGCAGATCAGCAGTTCGCTCAAGACGATGTAGATAAGAAGAACAAGACTGAGATGCAGCCCGAAGCCCCAGCTGAGCAAACAACTGAGCAAACAACTGAGCAGGCAGCAGCGCCTCAAGAGGACCTGTTGGCTGAAACGCCTGTTGCTCAAGAGCCCCCACCTGTAGTTGTAATCGACGAGCCTTTGGCGCAACAGACTCAAGAGGCACCTCCGGCCATAGAGAGTCCTGCAGCGTCCGAAGTCGCAGAGAAGCCTATTGAGATTACAGGTCTGAAATACAAAGCCAATGATGCAGGTGGAACCGTTGTTATTGAGTCGAATGCTCCAGTGACCTATACGACTCGGGCAAATCCCGATCTCAAGCAATATGTGGTTGAAATTTCTAATTCCGTTTTGCCCAAGAAGCTTAAGAGAACTCTGAACACCCGAGACATTAAGGGAGCTGTTGGGGCCGTGGATGCATATCAGAGTCCGGGCTCTCAAGTGGCTCGCATAGTAATTCAAATGCGAGATGGTTTTGCTGAGCCGACAGTTCAGCAGGAGGGCAACTCTCTATTGGTGGTTTCATCCAGCGTACCAGAGGGAAGTGTCGCACAAGCAGCGGCGACAACAGTCACACCACAAGGCGAAGTGGGTAGTGAAGACAATCTAAGTAAGGGTGAGACAGAGATGAATGTGGATCTTAACAGCAATAAGATTCTCGCCAGCCAGTCCCTGCAGGAATACTTATCTGGAAATACCAAGTTTTATGGGCGAAAAATTTCAATAGAG
>JAMIQD010000249.1:0-3617 GCA_035914755.1 Pseudobdellovibrionaceae bacterium
TACCGCATAAGCAATACCCACCTGCACGATTCAGACTTATTGACCCACCCGATTCGGTGAATTGACCCACCCGATTCGGTGAATTGACCCACCCGGCGGCGACAGAACTGCTAAATAAACGAGCTAGCAGATTTCCACAAGTTATTTTCCTCTGGGAAGCTGATTTAGTTTTTCGCGGTAAGACCCCCCCTTGAGATTTATTCTCTGGCTGGGGTTGATCATTCTATCGTAAATCGTCGTTCTTCTCCGTATTTTCATAATTCCAAACATTTTCTACAGTCTCTTTTAACAGGGAGGTGGGATTGTGGAAGTTTGGGAAGGGGCTCGTGATAGTGAGCGGAAGCAATTTTTGGCGATCTCCATGGTGTTTGGAGGTCGGAAGGATTTGCTTTCGTGGCTGTTTGATCCAACGATAGCACGGCTTCGTTTTCCGGCTGAAGTTTTGAAAAAAAATTGCAGAGGGATGTCGTCTGGGGACCAGGTATTAATTAAAATTGCAATCGATTTGTGGTGTGAGCAAGGTGGGGCTCGGATTACAGATCTTCAGAGCCTGGATTCTCATTTGACTGGTCGGGTTTCGAAGGCACTTGAGATTCTTTATGTTTTTTAAACTCAGCGGGAGTCATAGGGACTTTGCCATCCTTAATTTGCTGAACTGCAGCTGGAACATATTCGCGTGGGTTAACCACATTCATTTTACAAGATTCAATAATGGTGTGCAGTCTTGCGGCTGTTCTTGCACCTCGCTCAGAGTGGGTTCCAAGCCATGTCTTGCGTCCAACGACCGGTGCCCTGAGGCGTCCCTCTTGGCGGTTGTTGTCAAGAGCTACCGGTTTTTCAAGGCAAAGCGTGAGCTCTTTGTATCCGCTCAAAAAATACTTAAGCGATTTTCCCATTTTTCCTTTTTCAGAAAATTGAAAGAGATCCTCTTCTGCTTGAGTCTTCATTGCCTCAAAATAGGAACGCATTTCTTGGCGTCCCTGCATGACTTGATCCACGGGCAAGCCCGAAAGCTGATCGTTAATGCGATAGATTTCCATGTACTGCTCAATATAAAATCGAGCCTCCAAAGTGGTATCCATAATTTTAAAAAAGTAACGCCGCGAATGCGCGTTACAAAAAGCACTTTGCAGCGGAGGGTCTCCTCTTTGTTCTCGCAATATATTCACTTCGCGAACTGTTCTTTCGTAACCACTGTATTTGTCAGTGAGAAGAACCTCGCACTTTGCGTATTTCAAGATTTCAATGGAAACATCTCCAGACCTCGTGTCATGGCATTCAAAATAACAAGCTGTCTCACTCGAAAAACTCCACAAATACCAGCTCTTTTTATCAGATCCCTCGAGCATGCGATGCGGAGTCTCGTCCGCACTCAAAAATTGGCTATTCACAATTTCTGCTTTAATTTGATCACAAACGCTCACCATAAAATCAGACAAATAATGAGTGCACTCAATCAGACTTTGCGGCGGAAGACCTTTGACTCCCGATCTTGCTGCCATATCCACGTAGCGACCCACTGGAACCAAATCCAAATACTTGCTAAGCGCGACATCAATAATCATTTCGTCGCTGTAACTGGAGCCTTCCATAATTCTCTGTGGCGCTGGAGTTGTGGTTAAGCTTCCATGACAGCATTTACATCCGTAAATAACTCGGGACGTTTCCACAATTTCAAATTTTTTTGGAATCACCGTTAAAGCTTGAGTTGTCTCTCTGAGACCCGAATCAATCGTCTGCTCTCCGCATAGTCCACAGTTCGGGGGCTCTGACATCGGAAGCTCTTCTTTTCTTACCGCAACATTGGGGTATCTTTCTTGCAGACTTTTTATTCTTGGAAGAGGATCTTTTTTAGGGCCATCCCCTTGATCCCCCGATTTATTTCTTTTGGATTTTTCCGATGACTTTCCAAAAATCTTATCCTCAAGCTCTTTAATTCGCTCATCTGCCACCAGATTGAGCTGTTCCACATCTAAAGAACTTTGGCGAAGCCGATAATAAGTCTTCAACAAATCCCTGAACTCACCCTCTAAAAATTCATAGCCCTTTTCTAGATTTTCCCGACTCATCGATGAGAATTTTGTAGATTTTTCTGAAGGTGTAAGCTCTGTTTGTGTCATCTGCAAACGACTATTTTCTAAAGAGAATTACTTTGCAAGCTTTGACTCACTGGGAATTTTTTTATTGATTTTTTTATCTCGCTGGGACTCTCAACAAATCTTTTGCTGAAGTCAGCGCCCTCAAAAAATAATCCAAATTCGGCCGCCGACAATTCAATCTCGCCAGGATAATAGGGATTGAGCATTGAAAACGCTGATCTCTCCAATCGCTTGCAAATTAAAACAAAGCCCGTCCCGTCATAAAATAAGCATTTAACGCTCGTTCTATGCTTATTCATAAATATAAACAGATGACCTGAAAAGGGATCCTTCTGCAGGATCCCTTTGGTTTTTTCAAATAACCCGTCATAAGAGGCCCGCATATCGGTGGCCTCCTTGCAAACAAATATTTTTGTCAAACGATTGAAACTGATCATACCGCTTTTTTCAGAAAATCAATCAGGAACTCAACTTGAGAAAATCGTATAATTTTCCCATTGTCCCACAAAATTTCCATTCCTTGACAAGGGCCCGAAGCAATTCCAGTTGGGGGATCTGAGATTTTAATTTCTTTGAATTCCTCACTCGGAAAAACACCTTCACGCTTCAAGCGCTTCGCCCGGCCTATGAGTTTTGCCATCTTCCTATGGTCCGCACCGATCGCGCTATAAAAGCCACTGGCTGGGCCCGTCCAGCCCTCCCATGCTACAAGTAGCTCGTAAAGCAATTCATCGCTCACATTCATCAATTTTCCCTTCTCAGATCGAAACGTACTCAATTTCTTCTTCAAAACTACTAAATCCATTGAAACCTCCTCTATGGTGTAATCATAGTCTCGGTCAACTTTGACAATTTTGAAATACGGAGAAGAACGACGATTTACATTCTATCCACGATGGCTTCGGCAATGACTGGGTCTTCGAAGAGCTTGAACCAACCCTTGGGATCAATCTGGGATGTGACGATGACAGGTCCTTTTCTGGCCCGCGCTTCGAGAAGTTCAACAAGTACATTGGCTTCTTCATGCGAATATTGCCTGAGTCCAAAATCATCGAGGATAAGCACTTGTGTGGAATTGAGTCTGGTGAGAAATCCAATCATCTTGCCCGAGCTTCTGGCTGCGAGAACTTCTTCAAACATGAGGTTTACGGGTAAAAAAGACACTGACAAGTTTTCTTGGCAAATCTTTCTCCCGAGTGTGATTGCCAAATGGGTCTTGCCTTCGCCAGTGCGACCCAGAATGATCAAGTTCTCTTTGTTTTTTAAAAATGATAGAACCGAAAGCTCCTTGAGTTTTACTTTTGTCAGTCCCCTGTCAAAACTCATGTCCCAGTCTTCGAAGTCCGCCTGGTGTCTGAACTTTGCTCGTCTGGTAAGGGATTTTGATAGACGATCTCGTCTGAAGTTTTTCTCATCCTCGAGGATGAGGGACAAAAACTCCAGAGGATGCAGATTTTTACTCACGGCTTCTTGAGACCTAGAATCGATGTTTTGGTGAATGCCGAAAAATCTAAGGTC
>JAMIQD010000250.1:0-4716 GCA_035914755.1 Pseudobdellovibrionaceae bacterium
CCGGCGGCGCAGCCAATGATGTACAAAAAAAATAGATGTTATAGAGCCAACGTAGCCGACGAGAGCCCCGCCGATAAAATCGCTCAAGAAGTGATCATGTATAATCACCCGGGTTAGGCCTAGTGCTGCCGCAAGTGAAAAAAAAGCCCATTTCCATCGAGGAAAGGTCAGACTCATCATCGTTGCAACCGTGAATAACACCTGAGTATGCCCCGAGGCGAAGGAGTGGAAATTCCAGTCTGTAGTGAAAGGGCGAAAGATGAAGGGGTTTAAGTCCTCGGTCAGATGAGGTCGTTGACGACCAAAACTGAATTTAACTAAATGTATTAAAATTCCAGAACCTAGAAGTGCGAAAAAAAGATCTCGGCCAAACTCTCGCCATTTTGTATATTGGGGGCGGACCCATTTTGCAAAAATGTAGATTAAAGTGGCTATGATAAAATACGGATCACCTAGGCCGATATTGGTGATTGCCCGAGCTTTTAACCAAAGGGGTAATAATTCGGGTTGTCTGAAATACTGCGACAAGGGCTGATCTATTATGAGAACTGAAATTCCGCAAAGCAGGATGCCGATGAGGGTCAAGCTAATGATTCTGCGAGTAGGGTACGACATGGGTTTTTATAGCACTCGGCATGACGAGGGTCAAAAGTGAATCCAAAAATTGGATTGCAGGGGGCCCGTAACATAATTCTCCAAGGCTAAGGGCCTAACGTGGGTGCTCTGTTGTTAAAAGAAAGATTGCCTGGACCTGAACCTGTCGCGTTTAATTATTTCAGGTATAGCGCTAAAAGGAGTTTAGATGCTTCGGCACCTTCGAATGACTTCGATCTTAGTTCTCTTGCAATTTTTTTCGCTGTCATCATTTGGATTAACGCCAGAATTTTACACCGTTCGTGAGTCTGTACCAGTGTCAGATATTTCTTTGGATCCCGCTATCGCCTTTGCAGCAATGACCAGTCAAGTGGTTGATGACGTGCTCGATCTGTTGAGTTGGCAACTTCACAAGCAAAAAATGCCGGAGCCGACCGAGCCCTACAATCGTTTGAGCCAATATGGAACTTGGGTTTTAAATCCGCAGGATGGAACATGCCACAATACCAGGGCGAGGGTTCTTATGCGAGAGTCACAAGTTCCGGTGACGTTCAGTCGTGGTGGCTGCTCGGTGATTGCCGGAAAATGGCTAGACCCTTATTCGAATCGATATTACGAGAGAGCCAGTGATCTGGATATTGATCATGTCGTTCCTCTTAAAAATTCGTACACGAGCGGAGCTTGGTCTTGGGATTATAAAAAGCGCTGTTTGTACGCGAACTTTATGGAGAACGAGTTTCATCTCATTCCCGTGAAAGACGATGATAATAAAAAGAAGGGGGACAGTGGCCCCGACAAGTTTATGCCTTCGGACAGAGCCTATGCCTGCGAGTATCTCGCCAATTGGCTAAAGATAAAACTTATCTGGAATTTGGCAATGCCGAGTGCCGAAGCCGAGGCCATCGAGAAATTATCTCAAAGCAACCACTGCGCTAATAATCTGATGTCACTTGAAATGTCTGATCTTCGCCGAGAGAGACAAAGCATTTTTTCGAATATAGAACTCTGTAAATAATTTTTAAGACCGGAGCAGTATGAATCCAAGCAGTGTGGAAATTCTTGGCACAGTTATTTTTGGCATCGCGGTTTTACATACTTTTTTGGTGCAAAAGATTCTTCATTGGTCACACCGAGTTCCCCAAGGTTCAGTCCTTCACGGGCTACTCCATTTGCTCTCTGAGATTGAAGTCGTTTTCGGTGTTTGGGCAGCGGTGTTTTTGATCGGCATGGCTTTTATGACGGGCGCTGATTCGGTGATCGAGTACCAAAATAGTTTGAATTTTACGGAAGCGCTTTTTGTGTTTTGTATTATGGTCATTGCCGCGACCCGGCCGGTGTTGAATGTTGCAAGAACCGGAATCGAGTCTTTTAGTGCTTTAATCCGAAAAACTTTGAGAACTCCCGAGAAACTGACGGATATTTTTGTAGTTCTTACTTTGGGACCCTTGAGTGGCAGTCTTATCACAGAACCCGCTGCGATGACGGTGACTGCTTTGTTGTTAGTGTCGATGTTTCACTCTCCGCCACCACGCCTTGCGTATTTTTTAATGGGAGTTTTGTTTGTTAACGTTTCTGTTGGCGGCGCGCTGACTCCCTATGCAGCACCTCCGATCTTAATGGTGGCTCAGCGTTGGGGTTGGGATTTTTCTTTTGTTTTTCAGCATTTTGGATTGAAGAGTTTGTTGGCTGTTGTTGTGAATGCTTTGATCTTGGTTCTTGCCTTTAAAAAAGATATTTTTACATTTTGCTACAGTTTGAAAGAGGCCAATAAAAAACAAAAGTCTCATGTGAAGATTCCTTTTGCAGTCACGGCGCTTCATCTTGTTTTTTTAGTTCTGGTGGTTCTGACGGCGCATCACCAGAGTACTTTTATGGGGATATTTCTTCTCTTTCTAGGAGTCACGACGGCAACGAAGCAGTATCAAGATGCTTTACGTCTGCGTGAAAGCTTGCTTGTGGCATTTTTCTTGGGGGGGATTATCGTTTTCGGGGCCTTTCAAAAGTGGTGGTTAGCTCCTTTGCTCTCGTCGATGTCGGATGCCATGCTATTCAAGGGAGCAACGGCTTTGACGGCGATCACCGACAATGCTGCTCTTACATATTTGGGCTCACAGGTGCCGGATCTTTCGGATGCTTCGAAGTACGCCTTGGTCGCGGGAGCTATCGCTGGTGGGGGATTGACTGTGATTGCGAACGCGCCGAATCCTGCGGGCTTTAGCATTTTAAATCATAAATTTCCGGGTGGTAACGTTAATCCAATTTATCTTTTTGTCGCGGCTCTCATTCCAACGGCGGTTGCGGTGATTTGCTTGTGGTTAGTGCCGCACTAAATTCCCCATCCAGTTAAATAAAGATGGATCTTACTTTTGGAGGCGTCAATTTGTAGATGGCCGCTAAAAAGTCCGATCGTTCTCGGTTTAAATGAGATTTTGATGGTGCATCGATGATCTCTTGCGAGGCGAGAGGGGCAATTGTTGGTGGAAGCAAAGTCGTCTCCCCAGATTCGAATCATTTTCATATTGAGAATCGACGAAGTTCGGTTCGTAAAATAAACACTTATCGAAGCTATTTCTCCATGGGGCACATCGCCAAATTCATAGGAGTAAGTTTTTGTCGATTCAAAATCTTTAAGCACCATTCCCAAATCGCTGCCGCCGGCTTGAGCGGAGCTACAGCAAAGGCATAGAAAAAAAAGCAATTCGCGCATTGATCCTCCTGGTGTGGTCGAATGGACAGGAGTTTAGGCGGCTAGTATTTCGAAAGTGAGACGCGCGTAAGAAAAAAAAAGGAACTACGAAGAGTTCCTTTTTTACGCATTTTTTAGGATGCGAAAGAAAACTAGTGACCAGCGCCTTCTGCAGGAGCAGCAGGGGCAGCAGCGTCTTTTTTATCTTCTTTTTTGCTGTGCTTCTTTTTCTTTTTCTCTTCTTTTTTAACTTCAGCAGCTGGAGCAGCTGGAGCAGCAACGGCAGGAGCAGCAGCAGCTGGAGCTGCAGCAGGAGCGCCGTGTTCAGTTGCATTAGCAAAAACACCAGCAAAAGCAAGAGCGATTACGATAGAAGCGATTTTCATATAAACCTCCAATGGTTATGTTATTGGCTTCATTGTTACCAAACACACTTAGGTTAGCAGTAGGTATTAAAACTGACATTAAAGCGGTATTAAATATTTTTAATCTCAAAGTGAAATTTAGCACCGAGACCAGAATGGTTTTCTGCATAAAGCTTGGCGTGGTGAAGAATGGCTATTTTTTCAGCAATAGCTAGGCCTAGTCCGAAGCCCTTTGTATTGCGCTCGGCATTGGGGCCTCGGCTGAATCTTTCGAAGATATAGGGAAGTTGATCTGGAGGGATTCCTGGTCCTCGGTCGGTGACGACAACTTTACTAGTTGCGGGCTGCCAGATGAGTTGGACTTCGACGACTTCATTTTCGGGTGAGTATTTGATGCTGTTCTCAAAAATATTTATCAGCAAATTGAGAAGAAGGTCGTAGTCGCCGCGGACGGATCTCCTTTCGTCCGCATCATCTAAAATATCAAATTTGATACGGATATTTTTTGCATTGGCAATTTTCTCAACTCTGCTGATGGCATCGATGACCAAGTCATCCATGGAGATTTCCTGGAGATTGAGGGCTCCGAGGCCAGCGTCAATGCGCGCGAGCAAGAGCATGTCTTTGACGATTTTCGAAAGACTGTCGACTTCTTGAAGGGAGCTGCTGATAAAGCTTTCAAAGTCTTTTTCATTGAGCCCTTGTTTTTTTAAAACTTCGAGTTCGCCGCGGATAATCGCGAGGGGAGTTAGAAGCTGGTGTGAGGCATCGGCTACGAAGCGTTCTTGACTCTGAAAGGCCTGCTGAATACGGTCCAGCATTTCGTTCAGCGTCAGCGAGAGTTTTTTAATCTCGTCATCGGCTTCGGGAGTCGGCACTCGTTTGTCTAACTCACTGGCGTCAATGTTTTGCGCTGTTTGGATAATTCTTTTTACCGGCGCGAGGGCTCGGCTTGAAATATAGAGTCCGCCCAATGTAGCGATGAGGAGCACTAACGGAATGCCTATCTGCAGAAGGGTCAGGCGGTTTTCGATTTGTGTTTCAAGCAGAGTCATTGGCGCCGCGATCTGC
>JAMIQD010000251.1:0-17751 GCA_035914755.1 Pseudobdellovibrionaceae bacterium
CCCTGGGAACCCTTTAAAAGACAAGTACTATCCAGACAATATCTGGCCGTCGGAATATCCAGAATTCAAAACAGTTTTTTCGAAGCTCTATGCAGATCTTGAGAATGCCGGGCAAGTGATGTTAGAGGCTTTAACGGGTCCTTTGGGCGTCGAAAAAGGTTTCTTTAAAAAAATGACCTTTGAAGGAAATTCGATTCTTCGTTTATTGCATTATCCACCTATCCCTGAGGGCACAGATCCTCGATGTCTGCGCTCGGCTCCTCATGAAGACATAAATTTTATCACCTTGCTCCCTGCGGCCACTGCCTCGGGACTGCAGTTGAAGGATCGTGATGGAACCTGGCTCGATATCTCTTCTGAGCCAGGCACCCTGATTGTTGATGCAGGCGATATGCTGGCACGCCTCACCAATGATGTTATTCCGTCGACAACTCACCAGGTCATTAATTCCGCAGAAGCTAAAAATAAGGCTCGGTATTCGATGCCATTTTTTATGCATCCGAACCCAAATGCGATTTTAAGCTGCCTACCCTCATGCCGCGGCGCCGGGGCCAAGTATCCCGACATTTCTGGCGGGGATTTTCTTATGCAAAGATTGCGCGAGATCGGCCTGATCAAGTAGTCTTGGCGGATGCAAGATTACAGGTCTCTATTTAATATTCCGGAATCGGTTTGTTTTTTAAACTCGGCATTTATTTCTCCACAGATGAAAAAAATCACCAAGGTGGGGGAGCGAGGCGCTGCATTTAAAGAACAACCTTGGTCCTTGCAGCCAACGGACTTTTTTACAAGTTGTGATCACCTGCGTGGTCTTGTAGCAAAGCTAATGAATGTTAGTGCGGACAATATAGCTCTGATTCCCGCAGTGAGCTATGGCGTTGAGACGGCAGTCCTTAATCTTCCGGTGAAGCCTGGACAAAAAGTTTTGATGCCAGAGGGAGAGTTTCCGTCGAATGTTTACCCATGGGATAAGAACGCAATTTGTTTTGTGCCTCGTCCAGTCAACTACGATTGGACTCAGGCCTTTCTCGAGGCTATTGATCAGAACACTGCCATTGTTTCTGTGCCGCAAACGGATTGGTCCGATGGCAGTCACTTTGATTTGCTTCAGATCAGTCAGCGAGCAAAACAAGTCGGGGCGGCTCTGGTTGTCGACATCAGTCAGTCCTTTGGAGTTTTTCCGATCGATGTGGCCTCTGTAGATCCCGACTTTTTATTTACAGTGGGTTATAAATGGCAGCTCGGTCCCTATGGAATGTCTTACATGTACGTAGCGGATCGTCACTTGCAAGGACGGCCTCTCGAAAAAAATTGGGTGAATCGCAGGTCCAGCGAGGACTTTACCAGGCTAACTGATTATACGGACGAGTACCACGCGGGGGCTAGGCGCTTTGATAGCGGGCAACACAGTAATTTTGTTTTAATACCGATGGCGATTGAGGCTATGCAGTTTTTAAATGAAGTGACACCTGCTAAAATTTTTTCTTATATTCGCGGCTTGAATGAGAAATTACTGCAAGGTCTATCGGATCTAGGCTTTGAAACAATTTCTCGCAAGTTTCAGACAGGCCACATGATTGGGGCCAAGGCGCCAAATGGTCAATGTGTAAAGGACGTCTGTGGAAGGCTTCAAAAAAAGAATATTTTTTTAAGCGTTCGCTGTAATAGTCTCCGTATAAGTCCACATATTTATAATACACCAGAAGAAATTGAGATCCTTTTGCGTGAGCTGAAGAGCTTGTTTGCAAAAGAGGCTGCGAATTCAACAAGGGAACTCGAGATTGAAGCTTAAAAATTACTTTCAGATTGGTATCGGTGTTGGTTTGTTGGTCGCCCTTATCAGCGGAGTAGTTTGGATTCGTGGAGGATATTCTTTGCCTACGGGAGCTCCTGAGCAGGCTTTAGAAGGTCCCGCTACGGACGACAGTAATTCGGATGAGACTTTCGCCGATTCGTTGGATTCTCAAAAAGAAAATTTAGCAGAGCCTAATCCCAGGGAGTTAGACAAAAAATCTGAAGCTACAGATTTAAAGAAATCGTCAGAATTTTTTGCGCAGGCTTTGCGTCAGTTGACAACTTGTTTGAACATCAACACGGGCAACCCAGTGGATACGGTTGAGCCGACCTTTGATAATATTCTGAGTATCGTCAAAGAGGATCTTGCAGATCCGATTTTACGTTCCGAAGATTGGGGTGTTTGGAATTTACGAGTTCCAGGCGGAGAAGAGCGTAGAATCCGCGTTGAGTCTAATTACTCTGACAACTCTCAACCATCACGGCATTTGCTATACTTCAAGATGGACGCAGCGGGGAATCCGACTTTGATTCCACTTCCGACGGAGGTAACAAAAGACCCTTCTGATGCCTTTATTGCTTCTTTGCAAAAAGACGGAGAAGTTTATGAAGAGAAAAAAGGCGAGCGCGCCTATTTCGATGCCGGACAAGAATTGGTCGTCATTCAGAAAAATGGCTACATCGATGATTTTGAATTTGCAAATGGGATTAAGACTTTTCGCTGCGAAGGCATTTTAACATCTTCGCCAAAGTGTCAGTGCAATTAATTTTTTGCCCGTTCGTATTGTGTGGGCCAAAAAACTTCAACGCCGAGATCTTTTGCAGCTTGTAATGGAAAGTAAGGATTTCTGAGAAGTTCTCTTCCGAAGAGCACGGCATCTGCGAGGTCTTCATGGATGATCGAATCAGCCTGCTCCCCCTCAGTGATAAACCCAACAGCTCCCGTGGCAATTTCTGCCTCTTTGCGAATCGCGGCCGCAAAAGGGACTTGGTAGTTCGGTCCGGCGGGAATATCTGCATCTGGAGTGCTTCCTCCGCTGGAACAATCAATAAGATCTATACCAAGTAATTTAAGCCTTTTGGCAAGTTCGATGCTTTCTTTGAGGTCCCAACCCGTGGGGACCCAATCGGTAGCCGAGATTCTGACAAAGACCGGAAGATTTTGTGGCCAAGAGTCACGGACGGCTTTAGCGACTTCTAACGGAAAACGCATACGGTTTTCTAGAGACCCACCGTATTGATCACTGCGGTGATTGCTTAGGGGGGAGAGAAATTCATTTAACAAATATCCATGAGCCATATGAATTTCAACGATCTGAAACCCAGCTTTTAAACTTCGCTGAGTTGCCTCAACAAATTTGGTTTTAAGGAGAGTCATTTCTTCGATTGTCAGTTCGTGAGGAATTTTAAATTTATCCGAAAAGGCGAGAGGACTTGGACCGACGGCGCCAGCAACTGTCGCTTTTCTTCCGGCATGCGCGAGTTGAATGGCGGGAACACATTTTTGCTCCTTAATAAACTCAACGATCGGTACGAATGCTTTTTGCTGTTCTTCGTTCCAAAGGCCTAAGTCTTTATCCGAGATGCGGCCTTCGGGACTTACGGCAGTTGCTTCGACCATAACTAGGCCGGCTCCACCGACGGCTCGTGATCCTAAATGCACAAGATGCCATTGGTTGGCAATCCCGTCTTGTGCAGAGTACGTGCACATCGGAGACATAAAAATTCTATTTTTAATTTCTAAATCACGAAACCGAATTGGGCTGAAAAGTCGGATTGATTCTGAAGCCATCGTCTTAGAGGGCCCTGATTCGGTCAAAAATTGCGCCAGCTTCATCAAGGTTATTTTTCGCTTCTTTGATAAGCTGGACGGCGTCTTTTTGTAGCAGCTTGCCTTCTGCCATTTTTATGCACAGTTCTTGCTCTAAAGGATCAGTAATTTTGTAGATGCTGACATGTTGGGGCCACAGATTGGCTGCGACATTGGCTCCACCCATGCAAAGGGGGATGTAATGATCGATTTTGAAGACTCCGCGAGGCATTTGCTCTGTTTGGAAGCCAAAGCGGCGATCGTACTCTTCCATCACCTTCTCTTTGAGCGAGGGGCGAACATCACGTTCACAATATGCAATTTTTTCAGGGTAACGACGGGCGTGTGGTGTTGTGCAAAGGGCGCCGGGGGTTAGTTGAGCGATAGGCCCTCTCGGAAAGCTACCAGCCAATGTGAATTGAGATAAAACGAGGGAACAAAAAAGCAGAGCAGTAGCCAATATCTTCATGTTAACTCCAAATAGTCCGCTTTTTACGGCAGCGGGTAGAAACGTCAGACCATATTTCCGACTTATACTTAGAACAGAACCTGGTGATATATGCCTACTTGCGGCTTAAACCGCAAGCAGATTTGATTGATTTTACTGAAAACGAATTAAGGCCTCTTTAAGGGACTCAATTTGTAATTTACTCTGGGAAAGAAGTACTCGGTCCGCAGCAACGACGTCTTCATCCGCGTTGGCAACAAACTTTTCGTTTGAAAGCTTGTTGGTTAACAAAGAAATATCCTTTTCTAGTTTTTCAATCGCCTTATGGATACGTTTGATTTCTTCGTCAAAGTCCACGAGTCCAGCTAAAGGAATAATGACTTTGATCTGTCCATTTTTGACGGTGATTGGGGTCACTGCGCACTTTTGCATATTGCCTTCGGCGCCGATTTCGAGGCTTTCGAGTCTTGCCATATTTAAAATGGCATTCTTGTTATTACCCAAGATCTTTTGCATATCGTCCTGATGAACCCCAATGCGGACATTTAGCTTTTCGGCGGGGCTGATGCGGTTTTCACCGCGGATATTTCGAATGGCTGTGACCACATCTTTTACGATATCAATTTCGTAGGCGGCCTGAGGTGAGCCAAGTGCTAAGAACTCTTTGTCATTACGAGGGTTGGGGTATTGATCAACTATGCAAGCCTCGCCGCGGATTGGAAGTTTCTGGTAGATTTCTTCGCTGATAAACGGAACAAAAGGATGCAGGAGTCTCATCATTCGATTGAGGGTTTGGGCCATGACTAATTGAGTGGCTTCGCGTTCTTCTTTGTTACTGCCAGACAGAATTGGTTTAGTAAACTCAATGTACCAATCACAGAATTGATTCCAGGTGAATTGATAAAGCGCCGTGGCGGCATCTGAGAACCGCTCTTGTTCTAGAGCATTCTCAACTGTTTTTTCGACTTCACCGAGCTTTTCAATAATCCACTGATCGAAAACTGAAATTTGCGACTTGTTAGGAAGGGCCTTTACTCCAGCGTCTGGAGCTTTGAAGTCTTGCAGGTGACTGAGGGCAAATCTGGCGGCATTCCAGATTTTGTTCATAAAATTTCGATATCCCTCGAGACGTTGTTCTGCGAATTTAAAGTCCTTACCAGAATACAGATGTGCTAAAAAAGAAAATCTGAGCGCATCTGCTCCATGCTTTTCAATCATTTCAACAGGGTCGACAGAGTTGCCAGCACTCTTGGACATTTTTTTACCCTGAGAGTCGCGCACTAGGCCGTGAATATATATTGTTCTAAAGGGGACGTCGCGTTTGAACTCAAGACCCATCATGATCATACGAGCAACCCAGAAGAAAATAATATCATGACCTGTTACTAAGTAACTTGTCGGATAAAATGTTTTTAGGGTTTCGGTATCTTCGGGCCATCCCATTGTTGAAAATGGCCATAGTGCTGAGCTGAACCAAGTATCAAGCACGTCTTCTTCTTGGGACAGTTGATTCCCTCCGCATTTTTCGCAGGAAGTCGGGTCTGTTTCAGAAACTGTGACATGTTCACAAGATTTGCATGACCACGCAGGAATACGATGGCCCCACCAAAGCTGACGCGAAATGCACCAGTCTTCGATAATATTCATCCAGTGCAGGTAAACCTTTGTCCAAGATTCGGGTTCAAATCGAATAGTGCCGCTCTCGACCACTCTGCGAGCAGGAACAGAGAGGCCCTCGGTTTTAACAAACCACTGTTCAGATAAAAATGGCTCAACCACGGCGCCAGAGCGAGAACAGTGCCCGACATTGTTGACGTGGGGGTCTTCTTTGATCAAAAGCCCCTCACTTTTTAAGTCTTCAATAACTTTTTTGCGAGCCTCAATCACAGTTAGTCCCTGATAAGGACCCGCATTCTCATTCAAAGTTGTTTTTTTAGTTAAGATATTAATGAATTCGAGGTTGTGAGTTTTACCGATTTTGTAGTCGTTAAAATCATGGGCCGGAGTGATCTTGACAACGCCTGAGCCAAAGCTTTTATCCACATAATTATCCGCAATAATTTTTACTTTGCGTTTAATCAAAGGTACGATCACGTTTTTGCCGATAAGGTGTCTGTAGCGGTCGTCTTCGGGATTTACGCACACAGCGGAGTCGCCTAAAAGAGTCTCGGGCCGAGTGGTTGCTACTGTTAAAAATTCAGTGCCGTCTTCTAGCGGATAATTAATATGCCACAATGAGCCTTTAACTTGTTTGTACTCAACCTCAAGATCGGAGATTGCGGTCTCAAGAGGGCCTGACCAGTTGATAAGTCTTTGGCCTTTGTAGATCCAGCCTTTTTTATAAAGCGAAACAAAAACTTTGCGGACCGACTTGGAAACTCCTTCGTCAAGAGTAAAAGTTGCTCGCTCCCAATCACAAGAGTCGCCAAGGCGTCTCATTTGCTGGTAAATGCGATTTCCATATTGATGTTTCCATTCCCAAATTTTTTCTACGAACTTTTCGCGGCCCAACTGATGTCTTGTGACATGTTCAGTTTTTTTTAGTTCTCGCTCAACCACACTTTGGGTGGCAATTCCGGCATGGTCTGTTCCTGGGAGCCACATAGTATTGAAGCCATTCATTCTTTTCCAGCGAATTAGCAAGTCTTGAATCGTGTGATCAAGGGCGTGCCCCATATGCAAGAAGCCGGTGACATTTGGAGGGGGGAGAATGATGCTAAATGGAGGTTTGGTCGATCGGCTGTCGGCCTTAAAATAACCGCGCGTTTCCCACCACGAGTAGACCCGTCCCTCAACTTCGTTTGGAGAGTATCGATCGGATAAAGGTGGCTGCTTTGAAGTTTGTTCTGACATAAATAATCCTTAGAAAAAATAACGGCTTAGGATAACTTATGCGGCCTAATCGTGACAACAAGTATTGTTGCTCTCAAGCCATGAGGCCAGGGCTGCTTTAGCTTTACGAATTTGCATTTCTTTTCGGGCTTTTTTATCACGGTGCAGATTTTGCATTTTAAGCTCAGCCAAATCGTCCTCAGTGAGTGGGGGGATCAAGGCAAAGTTGATGTTGGTTGGTTGAAAATATTCAGCACGCGTTGGGTCAGTGATGGCTTCTAGCAGCGAACCCAGGGCAGTTTCTCGCGGCGGAGGAGCAAATTTTTTATCCTGAAGTTTTTGTTCCAAAAAGGTAGCCACAAGTAGGCCAATACAGGTGGACTCGAAATAGCCCTCCACTCCAGTAATTTGTCCGGCAAAAAATAGCCAGGGGTCTTTTTGACTTGAAAGATCCCGATTAAGCCGTCTGGGAGAGTTGATAAATAGATTTCTGTGAATGCTACCAAGTTTTAGAAACTCAGCATTTTCAAGGCCGGGGATCATGCGAAAAACTCGAACTTGATCACCATAGGACATGCGCGTTTGAAAACCGACCATATTAAAGGCGGTTCCTTCTTTGTTATCTTGACGTAATTGGACGACAGCATATGGATAGCGGCCTGTGCGGGGGTCATCAAGGCCCACAGGCTTCATTGGACCAAAACGCAGAGTCTGATCTCCACGGTCAATCATCGTTTCAATAGGCATACAGCCCTCGAAAAACTCCGTGGTCTCAAAATGTTTTGGTTCGATCTTGCGAGCACTTTTTACTTCTTGAATAAATTGGTTGTACTGCTCTTTATTGAGAGGGCAATTGTAATAGTCAGCCGTCCCCTTGCCGTAGCGATCCGCCTTCCAGGCGATTTCGGTGTTGATGGTTTCAGCATCAATAATTGGGGCTATAGCATCAAAGAAATAAAGAAATTCATCGCCGAAATGAGCTTGCAAACTTTGCGCAAGAGCTTCTTGCGTGAGAGGACCTGTCGCAACGACGAGAGGACGAGGAAGTTGATCCAGACTCGTGACCACCTCGTTTCGCACTTCGATATTTGGTTGGTTGCGAATCATACGGGTTACAGTTTCAGAAAAAAGCTCTCGGTCCATGCCGAGGGCTTGGCCCGCAGGGACTTGGGCTTCGAAGGCCGCCTCTAAAATTTTTGACCCGAGTTTTTTTGCTTCCCACTTAAGCTGTCCTGGAGCTGAAACTTCGCCGAGGCTTCCGAAGGAGTTAGAGCAAACGAGCTCAGCGAACTTAGCTGTTCTGTGGGCAGGCGTCATCGTCTTGTCGCGCATTTCAAATAACACAACTTTATAACCCTTGTGAGCGAGTTGGAGAGCGCATTCGCTCCCGGCAAGGCCTGCGCCGACAACAGTGATGGTTTTATTTGATTCTAAGTTCATGGTCGCACTCTTACCAATACCGGGCTTGCCTGACAAGCGGTGACGTGATAATTCCTGATCATGCGTGGTCAAGATCCCAAATCCAAATTTAGTCTCGGTTCTGAAGTTCTCCAGAAGCTGTTTGAGGGCGGAAAGTCTCCACTCTCTGAACAGTTTATACGCTGGAAGCTCTGGGCTCGGTGGAGCGAATTTGTCGGCCCTACCGTGGCGCAAAATACTGAGCCTGTTGGCTTTTCAAGAGGCACCCTTTATTTGTGGGTGCGAAGCAGCTCGTGGATGCAGCAACTGACCTTCATGAAGGACCATATTCAGCATACAATTAATCAAAAATTAGGGCGACAGTTTGTAAAAAACATTCGGTTTACTTTAGACCGCCGGGAAGTTCCCGCCGGAAGTCAGGACGAATTTAAAAATGTGATTCACAAGATTGCTCCAGACGAGAGCGATCGTTAGCTAGGGAGCCGCTTCTTCGCTTTTTTCGATAGAAGTTCGGAGAAGAGCTTTCATTGCGCTCTTTCTAGGAGAGGCGCCGAGCAGTGATTTTAGCTGGTCATGCAAGCTCGAGTCATTAATCAGAGCCCCTAGCGTTCCTTGTCCTCGATCCAGTTTTGTTGCGACACTGTTAAGATGTTCCATCGAGGATTTAAGGTTTCCATTGTTTAGCTCTTCAGCGAGCCTCATCGTTGCCCCCGCAGCTTTGTCTATCTTAGCGGTGGTTGATTCGAGATTCATAAGAATTTTTCCCGTGCGGTCCTCAGCGTTCAGAGTCTTTGTGAATTTGTGCATTTCG
The DNA here is from genome assembly GCA_035914755.1 of Pseudobdellovibrionaceae bacterium. Taxonomy (GTDB): domain Bacteria; phylum Bdellovibrionota; class Bdellovibrionia; order Bdellovibrionales; family Bdellovibrionaceae; genus JACMRP01. The sequence continues at coordinate 9,115 of JAMIQD010000251.1, forward strand.
TTTATGATATCGAAAATCTTTTCAGCTTCGCCGCCGCGCTCAGAGATTATTCCTATCAGATCAGTGGCTTTTGCTACCTCGATGGCGGAGTTGTCTTGGAGTGGCTTTCCGTCCAAGGGGCCCGGGATTATGTAAATGTATTTGTCTCCAAGGGCGCCCTGAGTACGAATTTCGACTTTTGAGCCAATTGTGATGCGGGATATGTAATCTTTATCAACATCGAGAACAACATCAATCATATTTTGACCGGGTACAATTTGAATCTGTCTGATATTGCCGACGGTGATGCCCGCAAATGAAACAACGGAACCTTCTGCCAACCCCTGAACCTGATCGAAGTGTGCATGCAATGTTACATAACTTTTGAAGAAGGCGCGGTCAGCGCCAAGCATAAAGATAGAACCCAGAATCAGCAAAAGTCCTGAGGTTAGAAAAATTCCGATTTTAAACTGCGTCTTTGTAGTTGATTCCATTTTGCACTCCTAAAACTCTTCCCCAGAAATAAATTTTGCAATAGCTCCACGCCCATCTTGATTTAGTTCGGACATATTGCCTTGGGCTTCAATTCGGCCGTGTGAAAGCATCGCCATTTTGTCACAGACAGCATTGGCTGTTGGCATGTCATGAGTCACCAATATCGACGTCACCCCTCGCGACTTCAGGCGCAGGATCAGGTCTTGAATTTTTTTTGTATTGAAAGGATCAAGTCCTGCTGTCGGCTCATCATAAAGAATGACCTGGGGGCTCATCATCATTGCGCGGACAAGGCCGACTCGTTTTTGCATACCTCCCGAAAGGTTTCCTGGGTAAACGTGTTCGTTGCCTTCGAGTCCAAAGTCAGCGAGCTGATCGTGGACACGACCTTTGATTTCTTTTTCTGATAGGTGAAAGTGTTCGCGCAAGGGATAGGCCAAGTTTTCAAAGACGGTCATGGAGTCAAAGAGAGCGCCATTTTGAAAGGCGTAGGCGACCTTTTTTCTTATCTCTAAGAGTTCACGTTCGTTCATTTTTGTAATGTCGACCTTATCAATAAGTATTTTTCCACTATCTGGTTTTTCAAGGCCAATTAAGCTGCGCAAGATAACGCTCTTGCCGGTTCCAGAGCCGCCAATCAAGCCTAGGCATTCGCCCTTTTTGACCTCAAAAGTCACACCCCTGTGGACCTGCTTTGTGCCGAATGACTTTTTAAATTCAATGACTTCAATCATACCCACTTCGCAATCATCCAGAAGACTTTTGAGAGAAAAAAATCACCTATTAAAATCATAATCGAAGAGACAACGACCGCTTTTGTTGTTGCGATTCCGACTTCTTTGGCTCCATTCTGCACATTAAGACCAAAGTAGCAGGCTGGTAATGATATAAAGTTGGCAAAGAAAAATGTTTTTCCGAATCCAGAGAGATAGTCCTCTAGGCTCGCGGTCGCCATGATTTTTAAATAGTAAAAGTTTGGGTCTAAGTTAAGTTCTGTGGCGCCGACAATAAGGCCGCCAAAATTACCGACGATATTTGAAAGAGTCGCTAAGATTGGAAGAACGACCAAGCATGCAATAACTCTAGGAATCACGATTTTTTTAATGGGCGAGGTGCCTAGGGCACGGATCGCGTCTATCTGCTGTGTGACGACCATGGAGCCGATTTCGCTGGCAATGCCGGCGCCGACGCGAGCAGCCAGCATAAGACTTGTGAACATCGGGCCCATCTCTCTAAGGAATGTCGCGGCGACTAGCTTTGGCACGTAAAGTTTACCGCCGAATTTTTCTAGCCCAAGGCCAAATTGCAAAGACATAACCATGCCGATGCTTCCCGACGTGATTAATATCAGGGGAAGCGAACGATATCCCACTTGATATATCTGTTCGGATATAAGTCTCCAGTAGATCTTGCCGCTGAAGGTCTCACGAAAGACTTGATGTGAAAGAAGACCGAGTCCTCCGATGAAGTTCACAGTTTCAACTAAAAACACAATAAGCGGGATTGCGACTTGGTTCATCAGGGTGCTCTAAATGTTTCAGTAAATTTTTGAAAATGCGACAACTCAGATTCGAAGTTGCTACGGATACCGCCATAGCTGAGAGTAAAGTTGCAACCATTTTTTTTGAAAACCAAAGTCTGAGTTTTAACCAAGACGCCATCAACTTCCCCTTCAGATATTGTTGAAAGGGCTTCACGAGCGTTGTAGGTCAAGTTTTTTGATTGGATGATTTTCAGTTTGTTCAGAGCAACAAGAGATTCATTTTCAAGTTGTTCCAGCGTAGAGTCGACAGAAGTGTAACATTCAGAGATATAGGATATTGAGTTTCCGGTTTTAGAACTAACCCAGGCACGGTCGGAAGTTTTTATTTTGAGTTCTTTGAAGGGCTCACCAACATTTTCACATTTGATGTCTTTTGCAGGAGAGCCTGTATTCGATGGAATATTAACAGATACGCAGGCTGTAAATGCCAAGCACATGAGACCAAAAAATATATTTTGGAAAAGGTCGTTCTTCATATCTGTCGTATCGGATAAAAACCACAAATCCTCAGCAGTTAAATTCACTTCCGGACCTTAGTGGAGCGTCATCATATTGTCGGGCAACGACAAAAACCAATGGGCTAATTTTGCCCAGCTAGAAAATATTTGCCACTGACGCCATTTATTAGCTGGCATTTATTGTGCATTAGAGAAAGTCGAAGCAGTGTTAGTGAAATAATTTGTTCAAGGAGAGAGCAAATTGAAAATTTTCGGTTTAGGTCTGTTCTTTAGTATAGGTATTTTACAATCGGCTCTAGCGGAGTCCGTTTCTGCACTGATTTCAGATCAGGGGGACACCGTTCATTTAGAGTTGTCCGGGATGCAGAACTGGGACTATGACCTTCGTCGTGTTGATAAGTCTGGAAATGCGGTTTTTGAGCTCACAGTGGATAAGTTTGATGAGGGCTCATTGCAAAAACTCGAAAAATTTAAAAGTGATATGATCAAGTCGGTCAGTGTTGATCGAAACGGGCCGGATGGTAAATACATTTTAAGCTTACACCCGGCTGGGGGCGAGCTCGAAAGTTTTGACTACCTCACGGACCAACCATCGCGCCTGATTATTGACTTCTTTCCGAACATGGCTAAAGCAAAGTCCAAAGAAGAAAAAGAATCCAAAAAAGTAGCGGACGAAACTGCGAAGCCAGTTAAAAATGACGTGGCTGGCAAGGCCCCGAAAAAGAAGGTTGTTGCGAATCGAATACCAGCGACCACAGATATTCTTGTCGTTAAAAATAATTCCATTAATATTGCGGCGAGCTCCCCGGACACTCGATTTGGGCTATTTGACGGAGGAGACCCTGGTTTTGAGCGATTCGCCGTCAAAAATTTTAAAACGACGGAGGAAGATATAATTCGGAGTAAGCAGAATTATTATATTTCTTATCCGATGGTGCAGGCCGAGAATCATTATTGGGAAAAAATGAAAATTGCCGCGCCTATTTATGAAATTTCTCCAAAAGATTCCGAAGAAAATAAACAGGCGCGCCTGCTTTTAACGCTATTTGAAAAAAAGCGCTACGCCGCTTACCTGAAAACCGAAGAGTGGTTCCGAAATAAATATGCCAATTCTGAGTATGGCGAGATTGTTGATTTTATGACCGCAGATGTTTATCGCAAACTCTGGGAAGAAAAATCCGTACAAAAGTACTATGAGATAGCCCAGGCTAAATACAAGCAATGCTTGCAAAAATATCCAAAGTCGCCACTTTTGGAAAGAACATCTATGATGTTGGGATACTCGGCCGTCGAAAAGGGCGATTCGCTTGATGCGATTAGAATCCTGAACGAGCATATTGAAAAAAATTATGCAGGAAATCCGAGTGCCATATCAAATGACTTAGCAAAACTGGGCGTCGGCGCTAGTTTTACTAAATTAAATCGATATCAAGAGGCCTCAGAAATCTACTCGAGCTTAGAAAAAAATAGCCCTCACAAAGAAATTCGAGCCGAAGCCGCCTACAGAAAAGGTGACGTTTATGTTCGCTCTAAAAACTATCAAAAAGCTGTCGAGACATACAAAGAGGCTATAAAAAATTATCAAGACTATCAAAGTGAATATCCAAATGCCTTCTATAATCAAGCTGAGGCCCTTTTTGGCATGGGCGAGTACAGCAAGAGTATTGAAGTTTATCTCGAATTTATTAAAAAGTTTCCATCACATCAGCATGCGGCTTTTGCGATGACTCGCATTGGTGAGTTATTAGAAATCATGGGGGCCGACAAGGCGAGGGTCATCGGTGCATATCTTGAGACTTACTTTAGATACGGCGAAAGTGACAATGCGATTATAGCCCGCCTTCGGCTCACGAGTGCTCGCATGAAAAGCATGAAGCCCAAAGAAGTCGAGTCCTCTACAAAAGAAATGTTATCACTGGTAAAACGCCTCAACCTTCCTAATATCGAGCAATTCGGAACAGTTATGATTTCAGATGGTTATACATTGCGAGGCGAGCACGATAAGGCGATTAATTTGTTAACCACATATTACCAAGAAAATCCTACGACTGTGGATAGGGATCTATTCGCGAAGAGGATCGTTGGAAACATTACAGAGAAAATCAGCAGTCACATTCAGCGTGGTGACTTTATAAAGGCATTGCAAACTGACAAAAAGTATCAACAAAGCTGGTTGAAAAATGCCGAGCGACTTGATGAAAAATTTTACGTAGCACAAGCTTTTGAGCTAGCTGGTGCTCAAAGCGAGGCCGAAAAAAACTATCGAGATATTTTAAACAAAGTCTACGCAATAAAAAACACCTCCAAGGAGAAAGAGCTATCTGTATACCATCAAAATCCCAGTGAAGACCTGCTGAACTTGCGTTTAGCAATGACTACTTTTCAGCAAAAAAAGTTCAATCAAGCATACGATTACTTGAAAAACGTAAAGGTCCCGGAACATCTTAATGAAGATCAACAGATTGAACGCGTGCGCGTTGCGGTCGATTTGCTAGAAAAGCGCGGAGACCTTGATTCAGCAGCTCGCTATCTGACGGAGCTTTTAAAGTCCTGGAAGGGTCAAGCGTCACTCGTAGCTGAGCCATACTTGCGTTTGGCACAATTAGAGTTAAAACAAGGAAAAATAGATCAGTCGATAGAGTCTTTAAAGAAAGTCGACACTCTCATGATAGACTCAAAAGGGGTTCCTGAAAATGTGCATGTTCAGAGCCTAGAATTGCTCGGTAAGCTCTTGCTTGATAAGTCTGAAGCAGCAGGCGCCATCGCTGCCTACACTCGATTGTTAGATAATTATGAGGAGAAGCGGCCGTTAGCTTCAATCCGCTACAAGCTTGGTCAAATCTATTTTAGCAAAGGCGACTTGCAGAAAGCTGCAGAAGTTTGGGGATCCTTGAAGGGATCAAAAAACGAATTTTGGTACAATCTTGCGCAGGAACAACTAAAAAATTCTGATTGGCATGGCGATTATAAGAAGTATATCCAGCGTATTCCTGCAATGTCGAAACAATAGTAGAGGAATTATGTCATTTATTGAACTCGAAAATTTAAGTTTTTCCGATGAAAAGTCGAACCGGCTGCGTGGGATGATACCAGCAATGAGGTCGTCACGTGCTAATATTTGTATTAGTGGACCCATTGGCGCTGGAAAAAGCTTTTTAGCTAAATATTTACTTGGCGTGCACTCGTTTAGAGTTATTGATGCTGATCAAATTGGCGAAAATTTTGAATTTAGAAACTTGTTCGTTGATAGTGATTGCCACGCCTATCTTATTGAAAATATTGAGCAGCTATCTTTTTCGCAACAAAAATCTTTGTTTGAGAATATAGAGACTCCCTCTGAAGATGAGCGAATTCGAATTGTATCAACAAGCAGGGTCTCGCTAAAAACTTTAGCTCAGAAAGGCCAATTTCGGGACGATTTATATTATCGTTTAACCGTGCTGAACATCGAGTTACCGTCACTCAAAGAGCGAGCGGCAGACATTAGCGTCTTGGCAAATCATTTGGTTGATGCATTTAGCTTCATTCACAAAAAAAATAATTTAGTTTTAACTATGGATGCCCTTGAAAAGTTGCAACAGTGGAATTGGCCAGGAAACATTCGAGAATTAGAAAATGTGGTTGAGCGCGCGGTGATTCTTTCTAAAGGAAAATTTGTAACGCCAGCGGAAATCGCAATCGAAAGTATTCAAGCAGCAGCAACTTCGGAAAACTTTTCTGGAATGACTCTTTCGGAAGTTGAGCAGCGACTAATTTTGCAGACGTTGCAGTTGACTGAGCAAAACAGAACACGTGCTGCTGAAATTCTCGGAATAAGCATCCGAACTTTACGAAACAAAATAAATGAGTACAGGCAGGCAGGTTTAGTATGAGTAATTTATTTGATAAAACAACAAATGCCCTGGCGACATCTTTGGCGATGCGACAGCTCCGCCACAATGTCACGGCCGCGAACGTAGCCAATGCTGAGACACCCGGTTACCATGCTAAAAAGGTCGATTTCGAAGAAGCGCTTTCTCGCGCAATAGATTTGGATGGTCTGCGCGGAATGAGCACAAGTAGTAACGAACATATTTCCGTGGGCGGTCCTTCGGCGGCGGTTCGACCTGACATCTATGAAAATCCCGAAGGGGCGATCAATAATGATGGCAACACCGTGGATCTCGAGAAAGAGATGTCTGCATTATCTGAAAATGCGATCTTGTATAAGTCTGCCTTGCAGCTGATTAATAAAAAAATGGCGGCGCTAAAGTACGCCATCGGCGACCGGTAATATTTAGGAGAGCATTATGGCTGATTTTTTTACTGGCATGAGAATAAGCGGAAGTGGTATGGCGGCGCAGAGAATGCGCATGAATACAATTTCGAGCAACATCGCAAATATCAATACAACTCAGTCTCCAGAGGGAGGGCCGTATAGGCGTAAAGATGTTGTCTTTGAAGCGATGCCAGACGTAAAAAACTTTGGGGATATTGTTTCGGCAACTAGCCCTAAGTCAGATTTTCAAAGAGTTCAGGTTACGGACATTATCTCTGATAGAAAAGCGCCCATCTTAAAGTACGAGCCAGATCATCCTGATGCAAATCCCGAAGGATATGTTGCTTACCCAAATATAAACTTGATGGAAGAAATGACCAATATGATACAGGCGTCGCGATCATACGAGGCTAACGTCTCGGCGATGCAAGCAACTAAAGACATGGCATTAAGCAGTCTCGAGATTGGTCGGTAATACTGAGTAAATACTTGAAATGAATAGTATAACGAAGGCGTGTTAGTTTATAATAGTCACTAGGGAGAAGCGGATCTATGGCAGGATTTACGGTATCGAGCGCAAATAAATTTTTAGAAAGCGGCGCAATGAGAGATGCAAAGTCTCTCACGGTTGAGCAGCCACTATCCCCTGGCTCATCTGGCTCAGTTTCTGATGCCGGAAAAAGTTTTGCTGATACTTTAAAAGGCGCAATTGAAAATGTTAACCAATTGCAAAAAGCCTCTGATAAAGCAGCCCAAGATTTGGCAACAGGACGCACGGACAACGTGGCTGATGTTATGATAGCGGCTGAAAAAGCGGATATCGCCTTACGTGTAATGGTGCAGATGCGAAATAAAATTGTTGATGCCTATCAAGAAATCATGAAAATGCAGGTTTAATTTTGGGATGGCGGAGGAATTACTTTGAATAAGATTTTTGGTGGAATAGTCGTTCAGTTCAGAGAGTTTTTTAAGAATCTCGGTCCGACAAAGAGAATGTCAATTATTGCGGTATCAGTCATCGCTATAATTACATTGCTCACCATGATGTTTATGGTATCGGGCAAGGACTATGTCCCTCTCTTCACGAACATTCCAGGTGATCAAGTGACCAATATCATTGCAAAGCTGAATGAAAAAAATATTCCATTTCAGCTTCGCGATGAGGGGAAATCAGTGACTGTCCCTAAAGAACTTTTGCACTCAACCCAGATGACGTTGATGGCTGAGGTTGGCTCGCCAAAGATGGGCAGTATCGGTCTTGAGATTTTTGAAAAGCAAGATTTTGGAATCAACTCTTACGCGCAAAAAATTAACTATCAACGCGCGCTTCAAGGCGAACTGATGCGGGCGATAAATACTTTGACTGCAGTCAAACAATCTAAGGTTATTCTTGCTCTGCCAGCCAAAAAAACCTTTTTAGAGGAGGGGGGCACCCCAACAGCTTCGGTCGTTTTAGAGCTACACCAAGGAAAAGAGCTAACCCCTGATCAAATTCGCGGAATTCGCTATTTGGTCGCAAATGCTGTTGAGGGGTTAGATGCAGACCGGGTGGCTGTTCTTGACGAGAGAGGAAAAGTCTTAACTCGAAAATCAGATGGTACCACGGCCGGCTCTGACGAACTTTTAGATCTTAAACAAAAAGTCGAAGGCGAACTTCAGGATCGTATTGAATCAATTCTTTCGAAGGTGGTCGGGCACGCCAAAGTTATCGCAAAAGTGGATGCAACCCTTAATCACCGCATCGTTAGCTCAGTCGAAGAATCGGTAGATCCTGATAAAACAGCAATTCGCAGTCAGCAAAGCGAAGAAGAGTCTTTAGATGGGTCCAGAACAAATCCTGCGGGTGTTCCTGGATCTCGGGCAAATCTGCCGGGGGCAGAAGATGCGGGACAAGTCGGCTTTAA
>JAMIQD010000252.1:0-8508 GCA_035914755.1 Pseudobdellovibrionaceae bacterium
CACCCCAGGCGCCAGTATCACACGAAATAAAGTTCCATCATCAGATAGAGATTTCTTTAGCCAGAGGTATTGCCAATAAAAAACCCCCAGGGTTCCCGCAAGCGCAAGCCCAAAGGGGACCCAGCCAACAAACCCCAGCAGCACAGGAAATAGAACCGCAAAAAATGAAAACAAGCAGATCCCGTAAAGGCCGACCTTAAAGCTCACATGAGATTTTTTTATCACAGGTAACTCATTGCCCAAGATAATGGCGACCATTACTAATAAAAATATCAAACTGTTTAAAATTGAAGCGCTTTTTATATAGAGAAGAGAGTACAGATTAAGCAGGTTTCCCATGACGAAATGGAATATCAGCGTGCGAAAATCCCAAATAGCCGAAATCCAGCGACCTCGCGGCTTCCACTTACTATGAGAAAATAACAGCTCATAATGCAGCATTGACGCCAAAATCCAAAGATAAAAAGCCTGCTGCAAAATTCCAAAGATATCGTCGACGTCCGAAATCATCACAATGTCGAAAATAAAACCACCAACAAAAAATCCAACTTCGACCTGGGTTTCATGTTTTTCGTAAAAATCGATGCATTTTTTTTTCAGATTTGTGAACATTTATTCCCCTAAGGCCTTATCTTAGGTGGCCGAGCTGGCCCAACTCAACATGAAAATTTTACCATGGGACATAAAACCAGTCCCTGCTTTAAGAAGCCTGGCATATAAAGACCCCCTTGACTCAAGAGGGATCCTTATGAAAATCGTAAAAATTTATATCACGGTCTTATTGCTTGTCTTTTCTCAGCTAGCGCTCGCCGGCACTGGGCAAAGCAAAAAAGCCCCCGCATCTCTGATGCTGAACCCTGAAGCCATTCAAACACAGCTCTTAAAAAACAATACTTCTGTTCTTTTGGCTTTAAATGCCGTCCACCAGGCCAAAGATGAGGTCAATATTTCGCGTGGCAAGCTCCTGCCATCTCTCAATCTAGGCGCCCTATTGTCCTTCTCTGGCGGAGGCTTTGTTCAGTCGGCGATTGATTTCTTGGTTCCCTTTCTGCTTCCTTCAAACTGGGCCAATTACTACACAGAAAAAAATCTCTTCGAAGCTGAGAAACTCTCTTACAAGGTCGTCCAGTTAAATACCTATGGTTCAGCCCTGTCTTTGTATTTCACTCTATTAGCAGATGTTCAGGTTCAACAAATATTTCAACAACAGTATCTCGACCTCCAAGAAATCTATGAATTGCAGAAGCGCAAAGGAAATTTAGGAACAGTCCCCATCTCGGACCTCCTCCAGGCTCAAGCTCAAGCCCAAATGGCTGGCGTTCGTGCCTCTCAAATGTCAGAGCTAAACAAGCAAGAAATTGCCTCAATGAGAAAGGCCCTAGCTCTCCCCCTTCAAACAGCTATTTCCTTGGAGTTCACTGACTCTAAGGTCTCTCCTTGGGAGTTCAAATCCCTTGATACAACAGTAAACCAAGTTAACAATGTCTCCGTTGAGCTTGCGCAATTCTATTATTTAATTAAGGCCGCTAAAGCCCAAGTGTGGTCAAAATCTTTCGGATGGATCAACCGCGCTTCCGTCGTTAGCACATCCGCTGGCAACTCCTCGTTCAACGATATGCAATTTGCTGGTGGGATCAACTTATCCTTCGCCATATTTCCAACGATTACGCTCTCTCAGGATCAATTACGAGCAATCGAACTACAGAGAAGGGACCTTTACCTCGAAAACACCCGTTTGATAGAAAGCGCCTTTAGCAGTTTGAACGAGTCAAAACTGCAGTTGGATTTGGCCGCCCAAGCTGAAAGCCAGATGGCCAGAGTTTACCAAATTAAATCTCAGGAGTATGATCAAGGCTCTGAGACTTTAACCAATGTTTTGGTTGCACGAAATCAAATGTCAGAGGCCTCTATCGCCCGCGTAAAGGCAAATCTCGACGTAAACTTGCAGCGAACCCTGCTTCATCGCGCCCTCCTAACGGAGGACTTTAAAAATATTAAGGGTTGTTCCTCTTCGGCAAAAATGCCGCTTGAACAAAAGAAACAAGGAGCCATCGGACGTCTCTTCAACCCTCAACCAGAACCAAAGTATCCCTCTATGGATCAAATTTGCCGCTAATGACTCTTGGGGGGTTCTTGCTTTTTCCAGCCCCCCTCATTTTTAAACCTAAATTTGTAATTCAAGGCAGCTCTCTCTTCGGGGGCGACCCCCATTTGTAGTGAAATGAGCCCAATCGCATCAGAGACATTAAAATTTCTCTCTTTGTGCGAATCCAACTTCGCAATAATCTCAATCAATGAGACTCTAACTTTATCCGGGATGGTGAGAGCCTGAACTTCCACCTCCGCACTCGCCCCTTTAATCTCGCTCTTTAAAACTTCAAATTCTGTTTTTTTTGTAACGATATCAACCGCCGTGGCCTGCAGGTTCGTCTTGCCCGTGACGGCCTTAGAAATCTCTTCTTTAAGCTCAGACTGAAACTGTTGAGACGCCGCTTCGCTCGCTGCCTGATTTAATTTTCCCTGTTCAGAGGTGCAAGCCCAAAGCGACAGGCAAAAAGCTATGCTCATTGTAGAGCGAATCAATTCTATTGTTTTTTTCATGAACGTCCTAGCCAGGAGTAAAAATCACCCCTCCTACAATCCGAACTCAAAATGGATTTCTAGGCAACATATTCCTATAAAAATATAAACTCATGCAGCTGATGATCTGGAATTTTCACTAGGTCTTTGGTCAACGTCTTAGTCAGACAATGCAGAGTTGGCTTTGTCAGTGCTGCCTTCACTTTTCCGAGAAATCGTGGTTCCCCCACTAAAACGAGTCTGTCATAAAGATGATAATTTCGACTCTTGTCTAAAAAATCAGAAATTTGAATCGCAAACATATGCGCGACTCTTTCAACTGGGCTTTCGTGTTTTGAGTACCCGGTCGGATAGGCAAAGCGATCTGAGGTAGAAATCCCAGGCTTATCTGCGTTGATGTCACGATTTCTTAAGCGACCGCGGGGATTGTCTATTTTTTTTACCAGCTTCATATCCTTGGTGTCGGCGGAATTCGTTTCGAAAACTCTGACTTCAGTACGATTAACGACAGCTACCCACGTTTTCATGAGACCTCCTACAGTGAGGCCCCTATTCTACCCCAGCACTACACTCCAAGCATTTTACGTTTTCGAAATTTATTCCCCTTATGGCATTAGACAGCCATTGCCTGAGAGGTACTCCATCGGATTGGGTCGAATAAAATAGGTTCTTACCTGCGGAACAATGCTCTTTTCCCGCAGCCACGTAATAATGGAAATTCCTAGCTCCTGCCGTCGACTCCATGTTTTTAAGCATACGCCCCTTCCACTCTGAGGCCTGCCCGCCTAACACGACATACAAAAAACTCTGAACACGATCTTTTTCTGTATTAAGCTGAGAAAGCTGTATTTGGGGGTAATAGTCGGCGACTCCGCGGTAAACATCAGACAAACTAAGATGGCTCCAATCCACTCGATTGGGATTTAAATTCGAAATCCAAGAGGGTATCGCCGCCTCCATTCCCCACTGCGGAAAAAACAACTGGTCAGAAACTCCCGCTCCAGAATCTCCAAATTGAAATATCTTTGCGGACTTATAGGCCTCTGCCACGTAGGCCGTCCAAATCACAGACGCATAGGCCCCAGCACTGCAACCAGCCACTGAAATTTCAGATGCCTGCGCATAGTTCGCTCGCATCCATGTCATCACCGCCTTGACGTTAAGGGCCCCTCGGTGATGAATTGTAAAAATCTCATTGTTGAATCTTTGATATATTGTATCCCGGCTGCCCAGATGTAGGTCTCCCGTGCAATAGGGAACATAAATATGCGTCCACCCCTGGTAGGGATTGTTTGGATTATTGTGGTCGTAGATGCCGGCCTGCTCTTCAATTTTTGAAAAAGATTCACGAACAGTGTCCGTAAACATCTGCTCACTATCGCAGGTCATAGGGCTCCAGCAGGCCCCGCCACCGGCAAAGTCGATTACGATTTTCTGGGGGTTCCCAGGGTGGACTAAAAAGGAATACTCAGTTCCCCGAGCACACAGAGTGTCTCCGCCGGGCTTAATCTGCTGCCAGCCGTCAGGAAGTGCCTGGCTGATCGATGCAAATAATAAAATCAATATTGGGAGAAAGTTTTTCACTTGGCCTCCAAACAATCCAATTCGAGACGCACCATACCTAAGTCTAGTTCGCTTAGCAAGACCATTCATTCTGCGCCCACAATTGCCGATGGGTCTGTGTGATGGAACATCAAGGAGGCCTGCTTTGAAACAATGGGTAAAGAAGCTCGTTGAACAACTCGATTGGAGTGATCCCTCAAGCTCACACCCTGAAGGGCCCTCCGTTGACATGAGCGAAGAACGCGCGACCTTGCTCTATATTTTGGATGCGTATAGCAAGCACCTCTTTGAGGTTGATAAACAGCCCCTCCGCCGCGTCCGCGACACTTTAGATGGTTTTGCTAAAAGCTTAGTCAGTCCCGAGCATAAGCACTCAGAAAAGTTGCTCTTTAATGTGCGCCAGTTCTTTTCAAGTTACCGTCTCGACGAATACAGTTATATTCAGAACACCTTTGATGACTTTAAACGCATCATCTGGGACTTCGCTGAACAGCTCGCCGAGGAGGTTCAGTACGAACAGGCCAAAGAAATTGAGGCCTCAAAAAATTTAGACCAATTGCGCGAAGCTGTTGAAACGAATTCTATTGAAGCCCTCCGCTCAAAATCCCGGGATTTTATTGATTTTTACATTAAATACCAAGCACAAAAAGACGAACGCCGAGTGAAACGTCTTAGTAGTATGAAAAAGAATCTCACTGTCATTAAAAAGCAATTGATGGAAGCTAATCACACAATGCGCGTCGACCATTTAACCGACGCCTACAATCGCAAAAGTTTTGATGAGCAGATGAAAAAGCACCAGCAGATATCAGTCATCTCACAGGCTCCCGTCAGCTTAATCACTCTCGACATCGATTTTTTCAAAAAAATCAACGATTCTTATGGGCACGATATTGGCGATTTTATTCTCAAAGAGTGTGTAGTTCTGCTCAAAGAAGTCTTTCATCGCGAAGAGGATTTTGTGGCCCGTATTGGCGGCGAAGAGTTCGCGGTCATTCTGCCAAACTTCAGCTTAGAACACGCGATGGTGCGAGCCGAAGAAGCCCTTGTCAAAATCCGTAAAGAGGTTTTCGTGCAAGACAAGCTGGAAATCAAATTTACAGTCTCGATGGGCATTGCTCAACTGCTTCAGAATGAAACAACGGACCAGTGGCTCAAACGAGCCGACTCAGCATTGTATCACTCCAAACAAACGGGCCGAAACAAATATACAGTGGCGCCGCAGCCGGGAAAGATCAAAAGCGTTGCCTAGTCCTGTGAGAATTCCAACACCCTGTTCTGTAAATGGTGACTGCTAACCACCCACTAGACAGCTCGGCTCCGTAGACAGCCCGCCTGTCGTTTAATTCAATTTCAGATTGGTCTCTCGCTTGCATTAGGGTCAAGCAAGATGATGCAAAAAATTAAAACCCTGCTTTCTCTCACTCTCCTCACTCATGTCTCAAAAGCCGAAGTCGATCTCAAAAAAGGTAACTTCTACAAAACCTGGGTTGATGTCGAAATCCCTACTTCGAATTATATTTTTCAACTGCGAAGAACTTACGACAGTCGCTCGCTTCATCAAGGAATTTTTGGATATGGTTGGTGCTCTGATTTCGAAAAGAGCTTGGAACTCAAAACAAATAAATCCGTGGTTCTGCACGACTGCAAACTCCGAACAGATATTCATTATGAGAGTATCGGAGCCAATCAGTTCGGTTCCCGCAAAAACCCAAAAGAAACTCTCCTGAAAATAGGCGAAACCTATTTAAGAAAAACTCCCCACTCTCTGCAAAAGTTCAACCAGCAAGGGCAACTTGTGTATCTTAGCAACCACAGTGGATTTCATATCAAGCTCCACTACCACCAGACCGGCGAGCTGAAAAAAATTGATGTTAACTCCGAGGCCACGCTAACGATAAAAATCGATCGACGTCGAAAGCTTGTCCAGACGATCTCCGCGCCAAAAAATCCTCAGCTTGCCTACACCTACCAAGACGGCAATTTAACCGCAGTGAGAACCGCTGCTAGCGAACTCACGCAATATGAATACGACGATGTTCATAACCTCACCCAAATAATAGAACCCGATTCGAAACTTTCACAATTGAGCTACAACAAGGAGAAAGACTGGGTGACAAAAATACGTGATCATAAGGGGTGCCTCGAGTCTTTCCATTGGCTCCGGATCAAATCGGTCGCTCGAGGGTCTTACCAAGCTACTACAAAAAAGACCTGTCATGGCCGCATTGTACATCAGCGTAAATTTGAATACGTCTCTTCGACAGAAGGTGGCCGATGATCTCTGCCTTAATATTTATTGCTGCCGTCGCAAATGCCGAATCAAAAGCTACAGAGCCACTAAGTTGGTCCTTGCAAGCCATGAATGCTCTCTCCGCCTGGAGTGTAACCCAAGGAGACCCCAGTACACTTGTCGCGATCATCGATACAGGTGCGGATATTTACCATCCCCTACTCAAAGAAAACATTTGGACAAATCCTGGCGAAAGCGGTCACGACGAACATGGCCGAGACCGCGCCAGCAACGGAGTCGACGACGACAACAATGGCTTTGTCGATGACATTCACGGCTGGAACTTTGTCAGCAATAGCAACGATGTAAGTGACGAGCACGGGCATGGAACTCACATCGCTGGGATTGTCAAAAACACCGCTCCGCAGGTCAGTCTCATGATTTTAAAATACTTTGATACGAAATCCTCTGGTGCGGCAAACGTCGCAAATACCGTCAAGGCGATTCAGTATGCAATTAAGATGAGGGCGCAAATCATTAACTACTCCGGCGGAGGCCAAGAAAAATCCCCCAACGAAGAGCTCGCCATTCAAGAGGCTCAAAAACAAAAAATTCTCTTTGTTGCCGCTGCCGGAAACGAAAAAAGCAACTCAGATGAAAGAGGCTTTTATCCCGCCGATTACGGACTCTCCAATATTGCCTCAGTGACAGCCATTGATGAAAATCGAAGGGTACTTCCCTCTAGCAACTACGGCGTCAAAACCGTCGACCTCGCCGCACCTGGAAAAGATATTTCTTCGTCCCTTCCCGGTGGGCGTTTTGGCACCATGACTGGCACCTCGCAAGCCACTGCCTTTGTCTCAGGGGCCGCCGCCCTATTGATCTCACAAAATGCGACACTGCGAGATCCAGAGAAAATAATTTCAATTCTGGTAAAGACAGGATTTAAAAATGAAAACCTAAGCGGAAAAACTAAAAGTGAAACTCAACTAGATATCTATCGCACACTTGTTATGAAGGACCGTGATCAGGATGCCTTCGGAAACACCGCGAGCCTCTCTGGTGATGAACAATCAGACGAGCTTCCCTTCAAGAAA
Source organism: Pseudobdellovibrionaceae bacterium (assembly GCA_035914755.1). GTDB lineage: Bacteria > Bdellovibrionota > Bdellovibrionia > Bdellovibrionales > Bdellovibrionaceae > JACMRP01. The sequence goes on from JAMIQD010000252.1 coordinate 7,474, forward strand.
AATCCCATCCCAAAGCAACTTCTATCTCATTCGGTAGACCAAAAGATTTCGCCCCAGGAGCTTTACTAAAATCTATTTGCACAGCTCTTAAGGCTATCCCTGGATTCAAAAAGGCTAGCGTCGATCCATACAGCTGATCCCCAACAATAGGGTGTCCATGACGGCTCAGCTCGTAACGAAGCTTGTGCGGGCGCCCGGTCAAAGGATGCAGCTCCCAATGGTGCCACCTCGACTTCACATCCGCGCCCAAATATAGAGCCTCCGTTTCACTCAATTTTCCTAATTTGTGCTCGTAGGCTCTTTTTTTTCCACGCAGAATTTGGCAGGTCCACAAAAACTTTTGCCCGCTGGCGAGCGTCTCTCCTTCGGTCATGGCGCGGTAAATTTTAAATACGTTTTTTTGCTCAAACCAGCCATTTGCGGCTGAGTGTGCCCGAGAGTTTTTACCGTATATCACCAGGCCCGAAACTTCAAAATCGAGACGGTGAACCGGAAAGATTTGTGATTTAAGTTGAGCTTGCAAAGCGGTCCCCAAACAAGGGCGGGGATCCGCAGTCCCTTGCCTGCTTGGCGTCGTTAAAACCATCGGCTCTTTGTCAACAACAACAAAGTGTTCATTCTCGAAGATGATTTTTAAATTCATGATTTTTTATTAAGCCCCACCAAGAAAATTTCTTTGCTGATCTTGCGAGTGCTGTCTGGCTTGACGGCTTCAAATTTGTGAAAGTCTTTTTTGATTTCATCGCGCAATTTTGTAAAATCATCGCTATGAAACAACTTGCATACAAAATGACCGCCTGGCTTTAAAAATTTGCGAGCGACGTCGAGGGCCAACTCGCAGAGCTCCATGGACCTTGCTTGGTCGGTAAAACGAATCCCCGTGGTATTTGGGGCCATGTCCGAAAGCACCAAATCAAACGGAGGCCGAAATCCATGCTCTGTAAAAATATCTTCGAGCTGAAGATCGCGAAGATCTGCCTGAATAAAAACCGCATTTTTCAGGCTGACGGTAACGGATTTCAAATCAACTCCCAG
>JAMIQD010000253.1:0-11249 GCA_035914755.1 Pseudobdellovibrionaceae bacterium
TATGCACTTCTATTTCGGCGAGCTTTTGTACGACATGAAGCGCTATGATGAGGCGGCAGTTCAGTACAAGTGGATTCTTGATAATGCTGGGCAAAGCAAGTTTGTTGATAAGGCCGGTGCGAATTTAATTCTCGCACTCGAAAAGGGTGTCCCTTCGGATGCCGAATTGCAAAAGCGCGTGGCGAACACCCTAGAGCCACAACCTCTTGAGCCAAAAGTTGATCGATTCGTTAAAGCTAGTTTGTGGTATATTTCAAAGTTTCCAAAGTCTGAGAAATCCGCGGAGATCAAGTTCCGCGTTGGTCGCTTGTACTACATGCACAATCAATTTGAAGATGCGACCAAGATTTTTAGAGAGATCATTCAAAATTATCCTAAGACAAAATATGCGGAGTACTCTGCAAATCTCTTGCTTGATATGTTTAACATGAGAAAAGACTACGCAGGTCTTGAGAAGGCCGCAACGGAGCTTCTCGCTGTCCCATCTATAGCGAACTCGCAGGTAGGTAAAGATATTAAGAACGTGATGGAAAAAGCCAGCTTTAAAAAGGGCCAAGACCTCGAGGGCGAAAAGAAGTATGCAGAATCGGCTCAGTCTTACGAGAAATTTGCAAAGACAAATTCAAATTCTGAGTTGGCATCAACAGCTATCTTTAATGCCGGTGTTAACTACGAGCGTGCCGGAATGGTCGGGGCCGCTATTTTAATGTACAATCAGCTGCTTCAGTCGAGAGATCCTAAGGCCGAGCCGAATAAGCCCAAGGCGCGACGTCTTTTGGCAAAGTTGTATCAGGATACAGGCCAATTCGAGGAAGCGGCTCGCTTATTTAAGTTAGCGGCGGCCGAAAATCCAAAAGATCCTTTGGCTAAAAACTACATCTACAACACTGCTGTTTTGAACGAAGCATTGGGCCGAACTGATCAAGCAATTCGATCCTACGAAGAGTTTATAAAAATGGCGAAAAGAAGAAGCGAGACAAGCGAAGCCTTGTACTCGGTTGCCACGCTTCATCGCAAAGAAAATCATATAAGTTTGGCAATTGATAAATATAAAGAATACTTAGATTCGGGCGCGAGTAACCACGAAAAGGTGATCGAATCTTATTATTGGATTTCTGAGCTGCATCGAAAAAAGCGTCAGATGTCAGAAGCAGATGCTTGGGCAAAGAAGACGATCGCAGTCCAGAAACGACTTGGCGGCGAGAAAAAGGATGGGGCGAAATACGCAGCGAAGCTCAAATTTGACGAAAGTATGAAAACGTTCAATGAGTTTAAGGCAATTCGCATTTCAGCTAATCCTAAGCGACAGAAAGAAACTTTGGATAAGAAAATTGCAGCTCTTACCAAAACTAACGCAGAACTTGCCCAGGTCATCAAATATGACAGTGCTGAAGAAATTGTTAGCTCGTTATCTGTTTTGGGTGAGGCGAACCTAAATATGTACGAAAGTATTATGAGTACACCCGTGCCAGCAGGTTTAAATGCTGATGAAACCAAACAGTACAAAGCTGGGGTTGAACAGCTTGCTTCGCCATTTTTGAATAAAGCCAAAGAGAGTTTCAAGCTTACTGTCGACAGGGGTTGGGAGCTTGAGGTCTACAATGATGGATATCGCGTTGCTATGGACCAATATTCGAGACTTGTCCCTGGTGCTTACTACAATAACGGAGAGCAAGCTTCTGATGTGAGAATTATTAACTGGATGGCCCCATGATGAAAAAGATTATTACAACCTCAGTTTTACTTGGATTACTAACAGCTTGTGGATCAATGGAACGGACAAACGGACATAGTGATGACGGAGGCTATAGCCCTACGGCTCCTGCGAATACGGGCGCTGCAAATTCTAGCTTTGATATGGGCGGAGCTGAAAATACGACGGGTCAGGCCTCGGCACAATTTGCGCAATCCGCAAACGCCAAAGCTGCTGCGGCTCCAACCTCACAGGCAATTCCCCCTACATCACAAGGGACTTTGGTCGATGCGATCAAAAGTCAAAATGACGAACAGATATTTCGAGTTTCGGGCCAACTCTTGACTCAAAATCCAAACGACGTTCGCGCCCTCAATGCAATGGCAATGTACTACTTCAAAAAAGGCAAGGTGGATGCAGCGAAGTATCTCTTAAACAAAGCCTTAGTCGCGAATCCCAATGCGGGCGAAGTCTATAGCAATATGGGTCTAATTTATCTCGCAAACAACGAAAGACGTGAGGCCATTAAATCCTTTCATCGAGCTCTAGACATTAATGCCAACGACGGGGTGGCGGCGGCCAATGCGGGGGCGATCTATGTAGCTGAGCGGGATTATGGGAAGGCGGCTTCGGTTCTAAGTGTCGCCTACAACCATGGGATTCGTGATGCCAAAACATTGAACAACTATGGGGTCTCGTTGACAGCTGTGCAAAAATTTGACGAAGCGGCCTCGGTTTTTCAGGCAGCGATGAAGGAACAAAATAACAATCGCGAGATTCTGTTGAACTATGCTATTCTTTTGATTGATCACATGAATAAGCACAAAGATGGCGTCGAGGTTTTGAACAGACTAAAGTTTATTGGACCACCTTCGGAGTCCCGTAATCGCATTATTGCTTTGGAAAACAAGGCAAAAGCTGGTTTAAAATAGAAAGAGGGGATAGAAGATCATGAAACGTCTGTTGCTGTCAGTGATCACATTCTGTTTAATAATCTTCGTCGGGGTCTCCGAGTCCTTTGCACAAGAAGAAGCAGCGCCTGCGCCGGCACCGTCAACTAGTGCTTCAAGGCCAAAGACGAAGTCTACACGAACTCAAAAGCTCAATTTCGAAGACGAGTTAGTTGAGGGCTCAACGCAAAAGCCTGAGTTGTTCTATCTCTTTCAGAAAAAGAATTTTAACTATAAGAGATTGATTAAATTGAGAGAGAATTTCAAACCTGAAATGAGAAAAACTTCTGAAGACATTCAGCGCATCCGGGGTGGCACTTGAAATCTCCTGTAATTCTAAGAGTATTTAAAGGAAATCAACTGATTGAAGTAAAGCAGTTCGATCAGGATCAGATCGTCATCGGTCATAAGGCAGATGTCGGATTGGATCTTAATGCGGATGAAGTCTCAGCGATCCATTGTTTGATCGAGCTACGAGACTCTGGGTATTACATTTGTGATATGGGCTCATCAACAGGAACCTTCAAAAATGGACAATCTGTCTTAGACGATGCTCTGCACTCTGGTGATGACATAGGAGTCGGCCCATTCAGAATTAACTTTTTTGTAGGAGTTCCTAAACCTACGGGAATTCCTTCTTCGATTCCGTCATCGGTATCTTCGCCTACGCCCGGGACTCCCCCTGCTTTTGCGGAGCCGAAGTTTGATGAGCCGAAACCTAAAATAACTTCTAACACTGTGGCGCCCGCAGCTCCGGCGGCAAAAGCGGAGACACGCGGACATACGAAGGCAATGGTCTCGGGTCAGGGTAAGTCAAAAAAGACTTTTGCACCAAACAGTGAGATTCGCGATCTTCGCGACAACCTCCGTCCGGGGAAGGGCACGGTTGTTGAGGTTTTAGTCAGCTGGAAAGAGCGAGTGATTACAACCTACCATTATCGTGCGCCAGGTATTGTTCGCCTTGGTCCAGGGGAGCAGTACGATATTAATATGCCCGAAGGTGTTTGTCCAACCGGGTGGCCACTCGTTGAGGTGGGGCCTGAAACTCGAATTGCCGTCACCTCTGATATGACTGTTGAGCAAATAACCGAAAACGGACGTAAATCTATTGATGATTTACTGAAAATGGGAAAAGCTCAACGTTCTGGGAACTCCTTAACGATTAAATTAGATCAAGATGAGTTGTATTTTGTTGGCTTGCCCAAGAGCAACTTGCAACTTTATGTTCGTTTTGTACCACAACCGCCCTTGGTTCCGATTCCACCTTGGTTGTTAACTAGTTCAGAATTGACTGGTTTGGTGATGTCTCTGATTTTGGTCGCCTTGTTGGCGCTTTATATCTCGGCAACATCTCCGAACATGCAAGAAGAAGAGAAAAAAGAAGAAATTGTGGCGCAGGTGGTATTTAATAAGCCAAAGCCGACTCCTGTTCCTATCGAAAAAATTGTTCAAGAAAAACCAGAGACCACTCCAACTCCGGCTCCGCCGAAGCCGACTCCGACTCCGCAGAAGGTAAAAGTCGCGGATCTACAGAAGGAAGCGGTTTCAAAAAGTAAGAATCCAACTCCTGCTCAGAAGTCTCAGAATTCGAAGGCGGGGCAGGCCTCAGAGGTAGCACCTAAACCTGACTCTAAGGATAAGCCGAAGAAGTTCACTTCTACCGTTAAAAAAGGTGGAGCGATCAAGCAAGGTGAAATTGCGGGGGCAAATGCTCAGAGCAAAGATGTTTCAAAGATGGGGCTCTTTTCTGCTCTTGGTACTGGTGGAATGAGAAAAAATCTCGACAAGGCCTATCAGGGACAAGGCGACATTCTGGGAATGGCTGAGAAAGCATCGGGAGCTGCGGGCTTTAACCAAGATCGCGCAGGAGATGATATCGGTGGCAAGTTTAAAGACGTTGGTGCCGGTGGTAAGGGCACGGCGACTCAAGGAATTGCGGGTATCGGAACGAAAGGTCGCGGAACTGGTTACGGCGGCGGTGATGGCCTTGGAGATAAGAACTCTGTTGCCATTGAGCCCGGTGGCGCAGAGGAAGATTTCGTGGGAAGCATTGATCGCGAGGCAGTTCGCAGGGTGATTCGTGCTGGACTTAGAGAGATTCGCGGCTGTTATGAGCGAGAGTTGAACAAAATAAATAAGACACAAAAGCTTGAAGGTAAGGTTGTAATTGAGTGGACGATTGCAGACCACGGTAGAGCACTCAATGCAAAAGTGAAGAGTTCGACTTTAGGAAATCGTGCCGTAGAAAATTGTGTTCGAGATCGTTTAGCAACATGGAGATTCCCAGAGCCGCCGCCAGGTACGGTCGCCGAGGTGAACTATCCGTTTTACTTTAGAGCAGATAATTAATTTGAAAATGGTAATTCTTTAAGGAGGAAAAGTCGTGAACCCTACAGCTACCCCAATGGATGCAGCAGCAGCTGCAGCAATGCAGGCGATGTCTGCAACAGAGAATATGAACTTCGTACAGCGAGCCTTTGTCGAAGGTGGATTCGTGATGTACGTAATCGCCCTGATTGGCATTATCGCAGTCTTCTTGATCGTCGAACGCACGATGAAAATGAAGGCTTTTGCTGTGGACAAGAAAGAGTTCACGGACCAGATCTTTCGCATGGTTGTGAGCGGTGATCTTCGCCAGGCCATCTCATACTGTGATGTTCGTCCAGCCCCCTTAACGAACACGGTTAAGGCTGGATTGGTGCAAGCGATGAATAAACGTCCTGATGAAGAAATTCAAGTAGCTATGGATGCCGCAGTGATGCGAGAAATGCCGAAGGTAGAAGGATGGACTTCTTTCTTGGCGGTTTTCGGTAACATCTCGGTTTTGGCGGGTCTTCTTGGAACCATCATCGGTATGATAGGCTCGTTCAGAGCGGTGTCTGCCGCAGACCCTGCAACAAAAGCGCAAAAGCTTTCAGAGGGTATTTCTCACGCCTTGAATTGTACCGCGTTTGGTCTTGCTGTTGCGCTTCTGGCGATTATTTCGTACGGCGTGTTTCAGCATCAAATTCAAAAGACTGAAAACGAAGTGGTAGAAACCAGCATGAGTCTTTTGAACCTTGTAGTTGCGAACCGAGATAAGATTAAAGACTAAAGAAATAATCGAGGAATAGTCATGGCACACGTAGAAGAGGGCGGCAAAAGAGGGCGAGCAAGGAACGTTGAGTTGAATCTCGTTCCGTTTATCGACCTAATGTCCGTACTTATCACATTCTTGCTGATTACTGCGGTTTGGAATCAGGTCAATATGATGCAGATCGGAAGCTCTCTCTATGGAAAGCAATTGGATGACCAAAAGCCAAAGCCGCCGCCAAAATCAGATGTGGTTCTGAAAATTGACATCAAAGAGGTGGGTTATATCCTGACAGTAGGGAAGCAGGTTATTTCTTTGCCACTTCTTAAGGATGGTGAATTTGATGATCCTGGATTGATGGCGCAGCTACAAAGAGTGAAGCAACTTTATCCAGAAAAGACGGATGTAGTCGTAACGATGTCTGACGACTTGGCATACGAGAAGCTAATCCGCGGAATGGATGATTGTCTTCAGTCTGGTTTCCCAGCGATCTCAGTGGCGACGGGAGCGCCCCAATAATATGGCGATTTTTAGACCCGGTGAAAGACACCGATATCATAATATTCTCAGTAAACGAAAAAACAAACGTGGAGTGACTGCTATCCTATCTTTGACAGCGATGGTGGATATGTTCACAGTGTTGGTTATCTTTCTTTTACAAAACTATAACGCTACTGGCGAGATTCTCTATATTCCAAAAGAAGTGATCTTGCCGAAGGCAACGATGGTTAAAGAACTAAAGCCAGCATATGTTGTCACGATTTCGAGCAAAGAAGTTCTTGTTGATAAAACACCAGTCGCAACCTTTGATGAAGTAAAGAACAATCCCGAGTGGATGATTAAAAATCTTTATGATGTTTTAAAGGCAGGACTTGAAAAGAAAAAGGCTGAGCACGAGTTGGGCCTCAAAAATAAAATTCAAGAGGTGGTAAATAGCGCTCGTGGTCAAGAGGAGAAAGATCCAAACGAGTGGCGAAAGATCACCATTCAATCGGACAAAGACTTGGACTTCTTGACGGTCAAAAAAGTCATGTTTACAGTGGTTGAAGCCGGTGCGGGCGAAATAAATTTCGCCGTCATGAAGCGGGTAAACGAGACAACTCATTAGAGTCATAAGAAATTTGAGCGGGGCAAGATACGCTCAAATTTCTTCGGCACATTTGAGTTGAGAACTGCTGGTGCCAATAAAATGAAAAACCTCAAAAATTTTATATTCATTTCTCTGTTGGTTTTTCTCTTTGTTGAGGTCTTGATAATATTCCCAAACAAGTTGGATCACAAAGCCGGCGAGTCGCCGAAAGCGACTCTTGACGAAGGCTCTTCTCAGCCAGAACAAAAGGTGCAGGGGCTTCACCTCGTTGAGACACAGGGCGGGAGCCGAGATTGGGAGCTTTTTTCGGAAGTGGCCGAGGGCTACTTAGGAAAGGGTGCTTGGGAGCTTAAGAATGTCCGGGTTTTGTTTTACAACAAGGAAGCGCTGTCATTCACTGTGACGGGGGATTTGGGCTCTATCGACGGAAAAACAAAAGACCTTCGCATCAAAGGAAATGTCATTACTCGTTCTGAAAATGGCTATATTTTTAAAACTCCATCGATATTTTACAATTCTAAATCTCGTCAGATCAAAAGCCCTGAATCAGTTTCGATGCGAGGTCCTGCGGACGAAATGGGTGAGGGCTTTGTTCTCGAGGGTGTCAATATGGAGGTTTTTGTTGATGATGATAGGATGATTATCAGCAAAAACGTCCGCGGATCAAAAAAATTTAAAGATGGTAAAGGTTTTTTTATCACGAGTGGTAAAGCGGAGTTTTCTGGCAAATCACGGCAAGCCAAATTTATAGATCAGGTTGATATGTCCTATTCTCAGTTGCATTTGCAGGGACCCGTCGCGATTTTTCAATACAAGGGCAATTCCGGATTAATTAACTATGTTCAAATGCATGGCGGGGTCAGGGTTAGCGATGCCGACAAGGTGGCTACAGCTGAAAATGTCAACCTGAACCTGCTCGAAAACATCTTTACCTTCCGCGGAAAGCCCAAGCTTATTCAGAATAACGATGAGCTCACAGGTGAAGAAATCGTCTTTCTTGATGGCGGAAAAAGGGTTAAAGTGGATAGAGTTCGAGCGAAAATGGACAAAACAGAATGAGCTATTTGCAAATCAAAGATATTTCAAAATCATATAAAAAGCGCCAGGTGGTGGGTGGAGTTTCGTTTTCTGTCGAGTCGGGGCAGGTGGTTGGGTTGTTGGGCCCCAACGGGGCTGGCAAGACAACTTCATTTTACATGGTGGTCGGCTTGGTAAAGCCCGATTCTGGTGACATTGAACTTGATGAGCAGAAGATTACCGGCGAGCCGATGTATAAACGGGCCAGAGTTGGGCTGAGCTATTTGGCGCAGGAGCCTAGTATTTTTCGAAAGCTTACCGTCACTGACAACATCATTGTGGCTCTCGAAGCTCATGGATATAGTGGCCCTCAGAGGGCTGAAAAGCTTGAGGCTCTGCTCTCTGACTTTCGTATTACTCATATCCGAGATAGTTATGGCTATGCCCTTTCGGGGGGGGAGCGCCGCCGGGTCGAAATTGCCCGCGCCCTCGCAGGTTCGCCTAAGTTTTTGCTTCTGGATGAGCCATTTGCGGGAATCGATCCAATTGCGGTCGCGGATATTCAGAATATTATTCGGGACCTTAAGGCCAAAGGTATAGGAGTTTTGATTACGGATCACAACGTGCGTGAGACTCTCGGCATTTGCGATTATGCTTATATACTGAAGGATGGCAAAATTCAGGTCAGCGGGAGTGCGGATGAAATTGCCAACTCAGAGGTCGCCCGTAAGTTTTATCTAGGCGAGAACTTTAGGCTTTAGGAGATTATACAGTGGCTCTTCGCCAAACGATGAATTTAAGTCAATCACTGGTGATTACACCGCAACTGCAGCAGGCAATCAAGCTGTTGCAGATGTCGCGTATGGAGCTTGAATCTGCCGTGCGTTCGGAGCTTGAAGAGAACCCTATTCTCGAAGAAGCAGAAGTTTTAAAAGAAGAGGATCTAAAGAGAACCCAAGAAGTTGCTGCAGAGATTGATGGCGGTTCGGGCGAGGTTGTTGATAACAACACCCAAGACCCACAAAAACAAGATGAGTTTGAGTGGGAAAGTTATTTTGAGCAAAATCAGAAGCCACCTCAGTCTGGGATGGCTGGCAGCGAAGAGATCATGAACTATGAGAATGCAATTTCGTCCTCTCAGACTTTGCACGATCATCTTTACTGGCAAGTAAAAATGAATGGATTTAGCGAGTATGAAGAAAAAGTAGCTGATCTTCTACTCAACTACATTGATGACGATGGTTATATTAAGACGCCTCTTGAGCAAATCGCGATTGAAGAAAAGATTCCTCTGGAAGATTTGGACGACACTCTTAGTCTGATTCATGAGTTTGACCCTCCAGGAGTGGGTGCTCGGAATTTGAAAGAGTGCTTGTTGATTCAGGCAAAGCATCTCGAAGAAGATACTCAAGATTTGGTGTGTTTGATTTCGAATCATCTCAAAGATCTTGAAAAAAAGAACTACGATGCAATCGCCAAGACTATGGGGCGGGAGCTCGAAGAAGTCATCGAAATGTGTAAAATCATTTACTCGATGGATCCCAAGCCGGGTAGGGCTTTCGTGAGCAACGACACTCAATATGTGACTCCTGACGTCTATGTTTACAAAGTGGGCGATGAGTTTGTGGTGTCGTTAAACGAAGACGGATTGCCGCGTTTAAAAATCTCTAATTTTTATAAAAATATGCTGCAAAAGGGCAGCAAGACTGAGGACAAAACCCAGGACTACATTCAGGAAAAACTCCGCTCTGCAGTTTGGTTGATTAAGTCTATCCACCAACGGCAACGTACGATTTACAAAGTGGCCGAAAGCATTGTGAAGCATCAGCGGGAATTTTTTGAAAAGGGCGCAGCCCACCTGAAGCCAATGATCTTGCGAGATATCGCCAATGACATCGGAATGCACGAGTCTACGGTTAGTCGGGTGACCACAGCGAAGTACGTTCATACTCCTCAGGGAATTTACGAGCTTAAATATTTCTTCAACTCAGGGATCAATTCGTCTGAGGGGGATATGGCCAGTGAGTCCGTAAAATTAAAAATCAAAGACTTGGTCAACAAAGAGGACCCTAAAAATCCGCTCTCAGATCAAAAGATTGTCGACCTTCTAAAGGTTGAGGGAATCCAAATCGCTCGCCGGACAGTGGCGAAATACCGAGATGTGCTGCGAATTCTCCCCTCCAGCCAACGTAAAAAGTTTTTTTAAATACACTCTCAATTCCTCTCAAAATAACGCAAAGCAATTATTTCCTGTTTTTAACCATTTTTACAGTCTTCGCTTGTCTCAGGATGAGAAAAACCCCAGCGGGGGATCTCATCTCACAACAGGAGGCGTAGCATCATAATTGGGCATTAGTGAAAATACGTGAGCATCCTTATTTTTAGCCGGAGATGGCCGATAAGTGATTAAGACTATGGTCCCGGGAGGGACCACATAGACAGAGGAGAAGACATGAAACTAAACTACACCTTTAAGCACCTCGATCACTCAGATGCACTGCTTAAATACACCGAAGAAAAAATGGAGGAAATCGGAAAATTTTTGCTTAAAGAGGGCTATGGAAATGTCTATTACAGTAAAACTAAAAATGAGTTTTGTGTGGAGGTGACTGTCAATACCCGTGAAAAGTACTTTAAAGCGACCTCGTACAATATGGACGCTTACACCGCTGTGGATTTGGTGGTGGAAAAGCTTGAGAAACAGTTCTTAAAAACGCGTAAAATTATGCAGTATCACAAGAAGCCTGAACTGAGCCGTGAGGCTAAAATTGACCAGCTCAACACTCGTTTAGAGTTTGAAGCTAAGGGTGGCAAAAAGGCATCTTAGAGTTCGGATCACAATCGATTTTATACCTTGCCCTCGGCCCAAAAAGCCGGGGGCTTTTTATTGACCCCCCAAATCCTTTGCGTTAGTTTGCTGGCTTACATAACTGCAAGGAATAACGCTTTGAAAAACTATCTTTTTACCAGTGAGTCAGTATCCGAAGGACATCCCGATAAAATGGCAGACCAAATCAGTGACGGTATTTTGGATGCAATTCTAAGTCAGGATCCAAAGGGCCGTGTTGCATGTGAAACATTACTCACAACGGGTTTAGTGATGATTGCTGGTGAGATCACCACCTCAGCCAAGGTGAGCTTCGCAGAAGTGGCAAGAGATGTTATTAAGCGTATTGGCTATGATGACACTGACAAGGGCTTCGACTATAAGACGTGCGGCGTGATGGCGGCTGTGGGTCAGCAGAGCCCGGATATTTCTATGGGGGTTAAAGAAACTCTCAGTGATGATCAGGGAGCTGGAGATCAAGGCCTCATGTTTGGCTACGCAGTCAATGAGACGCCTGAGTTGATGCCGCTCTCAATTTCAATGTCGCACAAGCTTGTGCGTGAGCTGGCCGCATTAAGAAAAGCAAATAAAGTAAATTG
>JAMIQD010000254.1:0-2426 GCA_035914755.1 Pseudobdellovibrionaceae bacterium
AGGGTTAATCCCTAAACTGATCCCATGCTCGAGGGTGTCGATGTGCCAAATATTCATGGCGTTGTCGACGGCTTGAATTCCTTTTTTGAGGGTGTGCCAGGTTTCTCCGTGGTGAGAGCGAATTTTAAATCCACGATACTGCAGTTTTCTGAATCCGGACTGCATTTCGTAAAAATGCTCTTTGCGGTAGAGGTCTCTTTCGTCTCCGACGGTATCAACATCTTTCATGTGCTTTTGAAGAAACGGAAATTTGTCGATCATCCGCGTAAGCTCACTGATTTGATCCATAAAGTGTTCTTTGCGAGACTTGAAGCGATTTGCATCAAAGAAGTTCGGTTCTTTACGGAACGAGGGGGACAAAACAAAGTCAAAGTCTGAGTGCCGATCCTGAAATTTTTTAAAGCCGTCGTAAAGCCCAACAACTACATCTTCGGGAGTTACATCGTTGATCCCAGGGATTTGTTCTGAGCCGCTAGAGGTGGCCCGATCTAAAGTAAACTTGAGGCGAATATTTCCGACATTATATTTGTGATAAAGTTCTTCGGCCATGTGGTATGCGGCCTCAGAATGGGCTTCGCGAGAAATAAAAACCAACTTGGGAAGGTAGAGGATCTTTAAGTAAGTAAGAAAGCCTTCGGTCTCGTCCAAACGAATCAGGCGATCAACATCCTGGACGGAGTTAATTGGCAAGGCGCTGTCGCCATAGACCTCTTTGATCTTTTGTTCGTAAATATCCTTATGGGGGCCTTCTAAAAGCTTTTTAAGGCGCGGAAACAAAAAATCTGCGGTGATGGAGCCAGTGAGGTGAATATGCTCTTCGTGATACTTGATTGGAAAGTTTTTAAAGAACTCGAAGAGACATTCTGAAATGGGATGAACTAAGAGCGTGTTAATTGTGACTTTATTTGTAACAAATTTTTGGGTTAAATCGCGAAATTCAACCACAAGATCTAGAGCCTTTTTGTTTTCATCATTGAGCTCCGATGAAATCAGAAGGTTTAGTGTTTCTTGGAGAGTGATCCCATTGGTTTCGCTGATAATCATTGTCAGCCATCTCACCAGGTCTGTTTTTGTTTTTGTATCTATAATGGGTGTTTGCGGCATGATTTCCTCGATACATAAAAGTTATCGAGAAATCATATACTTGTATACGAATTTGAGAATTATCCCGCCTTAAATCGTAAATACTCAAGCCAGGTTTCGGGTGCTCTTTCCATTTCTATTTGAATTTCTAATTCTCGAGTCGGTAACCAGGCGGGCATTTTAGGCTCGGACAAGAGCGGCATGTCAGCACTGGTCGGGGTGCGGTTGGCTTTGCGTTGGTTGCAGTCCTTGCAGGCAGAAACGACATTGGTCCAATTTTTCTTTCCATTTTTTGAGGCGGGAATCACATGATCGAGGGTGAGGTGTTTGGCGGGCAATTTGTCGCCGCAGTATTGGCATGTAAAATTGTCGCGGATATAAACGTTTTCTCGGCAGAACCGAACAGCGCCCGTGGACCGTGGTCTTACGTAAGTTTTCAATCTGAGGACGCTAGGCAGTTGAAAACTTGTCCGGGCGGATCTGGCAAACACGGTGTGATATTCCAGGATTTCCACCTTGTCCTGGAACCACAAGATCAAGGCCTTCTGCCAACTCACAATCCGCATAGGCTCATAGCTCGAATTGAGAAGCAGAGACCTGGCCGAGGTTAAACGATGCATTGCCCCTCCCATCAGCTCTACCTTAAATTATAGAGGTTGTGGGGGGTGAATTTCAAGTACCTGGACCATAATCCCTTGAATTTAGGCCCATTTCGCGATAGCTCCCTGTTTAAACAAAGGAGATCCAAAATGAAACGTCGGGTGTTAGCTTTTAATTATGTCCTAAAAGGAGCCGATGGTCAGACCCTTGACGCCTCTGATGCTGGTGAACCTTTGGCCTTTTTAGAAGGTGCTGGGCAGATTATTCCGAAGTTAGAAGAGCAAATTAAAGACATGGCTGCTGGCGAAAAGAAGACGGTTCAACTTGCAGCTGTTGAAGCCTATGGTGTGCCAGATCCAAAAATGAAAATGGATGTTCCGAAAGCAGAACTTGCTCACATAAAAATTGAGCTTGGAAATTTTTTGCAATTGAATCTTGGTGAGCAGATGAAGGTTGTTCGAGTCGCAGCCATTACGGATACGACAGTTACTTTGGATGGAAATCATCCACTTGCGGGTATGGATCTTACTTTTGACGTTGAGATGGCGGCGGTTCGTGAGGCCACAGGAGAAGAACTTCAGCATGGCCACGCTCACGGTGTTCATGGTCACGGACATCATCACTAAAAGGTTGTGAAATGGCTTCGTTTGATATTGTTTCTGAAATAAATGTTCAAGAGGTGGACAACGCCGTAAACCAAGCTCGTAAAGAGGTTGAAGGCCGTTACGACTTTAAGGGCAGTC
>JAMIQD010000255.1:0-8836 GCA_035914755.1 Pseudobdellovibrionaceae bacterium
AGACCTTGAGTCTCTGGTGGCCGTCGCCCGCGAAATTTCTAAGATTCGAAATTTACAAGGTCACATATGGCTTGCGACCTCGGGGTCTACTTCGGAATCAACTTCACAAATTAAACTTGTGGCACTTTCGAAGACTGCATTTTTGATTTCAGCAGCCTCAGTTAATAAGCACCTGCAGGTTTCTTCATCTGATAAATGGTTGCAGGCGCTACCACAGTTTCATGTCGGAGGCCTTGGTATTCAGGCGCGAGCGAATTTGTCGAGGAGTCAAGTTGTTCGCGATAATGAGAAGTGGAATCCAAAGCGAGCTTTTGATGTCATGGACCAACATAAAGTCACATTGGCCTCGATGGTGCCAACTCAGGTTCTTGATTGCGTAAACGCGAAACTGAAGGCCCCTAAATATTTACGAGCAGTCATTGTTGGTGGGGGAGCTTTATCAGAGGGACTCTATCGTCAAGCTAAAAAACTTGGATGGCCATTGCTTCCCAGTTATGGAATGACAGAGACGTGTTCGCAAATTGCCACAGCGACGCTCGAGAGTCTTGCGGACGAACAGTTGCCCCTTGCAAAAAAGCTAACTCATGTGGATTGGCATACCGATGCGAAAGGCCTCTTGGAGGTCAAAGCGGACTCATTGTTGACTCTTTATGGTCAACGTCAAAAAGATGGTAGGATTCGTGACTGGGACCCGAAAGTCGATTCTTGGTTCACGACTGAGGACGTGGCGGAGCTGCGCGAACCCTATATTCGAGTCGTCGGACGCCTGGGTGATTTTATAAAAATTGGTGGAGAAGCGAGCTCCATGGGGCGCCTCCGCAGTATTTTTGAGCGAGTCGTAGCCATGGTGGACTCTTCGATATCAGCGCAGGTTTTTTTGTTAGATGCCCCCTCGGAGAGATTGGGCACCGAGATTCATTTGGTCACGACGCTTGCAGATGGCAAAAGCCTTTGTTCGCAAATTAGAGATATCTACGATCAAGAAGTGCTGCCTTTTGAAAGAATTCGAGAGATTAGGTACATTCGGGAGCTTCCTCGGTCAGAGCTTGGCAAGATCCTTTGGGAAAAGCTAAAAAAGGAATTATATGTCGATTGAAAATCAAAAAAATCCGTGGTCCGAGGCCCTTTTTCTTATTTGCGAAAAGTGCGGAAATAGCTTGGATGGTTTAGAACTAAAAGAGTCCGGGAATGCGAGTGAAAACTTAAAAAAGTATCTTAAAGGCGAATTGAAAGCGCGAGGACACGGAAAAAAAATTCGAGTGATCAACTCTGGATGCCTCGATATTTGCATCAAAGATTCCGTGGCGGTGAGTTTCAATCCTGTGGACACCACAAAACATCAGCAGGGCACATTGACAGTTCATCCCGAAGAAGACCGCGAGAAAATACTAAATTACCTGCTTAAGAAGATGTGAGCGCGGACTCCAATTCGTTATACGCTTAGGAGTACAAATCACTTGCGAGATATTTTCTACGCACGTGCCGCAATAGCACAACAATCACCGCGGCGGCGGGAATGGCAATTAACATTCCGAAAAATCCGAAGAGTTGGCCTCCGGCTAAAATCGAAAAAATCACAACAACAGGATGAAGGCCGACTTTACTACCGACCAGATAGGGCACCAGGACCCAGCCTTCGATAATTTGGCCTATACCAAATACTGTCCAAATCCATACGACGGGTAGAAACTCCTGGTATTGAAATATTGCGGCGATCGTGGCGATGATCACTCCGATGGTGAAGCCAAAATAAGGAATAATGCTCCCGAGACCAGCAATCAAGCCAACGATCACAGCAACATCTAGGCCGACAATTTTGAGTCCGAGCGTATACAAGATGCTAAGAAAAATCATAGCCAGGAACTGTCCACGAAAGAAGGCACTGAGAACATCATCGCATTCTTTAACTAAGCTCGTGACCTGGGGGTGTATATGACGTGGGAGAAGTTTTTCTAATCCAGCTAACATTTTAGGCCAATCGACCATTAAATAAAAAGTGACTATGGGGATTAAAGCCAAGCTTCCTAAAAAACCAACAATCGACATTCCAGAGAGCGCAAGACGAGAGAGAACCTGGCCGGCTACAGTCCCCGCCTCTTGCCACGAACTGCCGATAAAATCGGTGATCATGCTAATATCAATGTGGGTGAGGCTCACCTTAAATGTTTCTTCGAGCCAGGGAACCGCTTGGGTATTTATCCAGCGGATAAAATCAGGCATTTTTGTATTTAGATAAATAATTTGGTTTTTAACTCCAGGGATCAGTCCCCCCATGATGACTAAAAAAAATAGAGTGATGGCTAAAAAAACAAGGCCGACAGAAACAAGGCGAGGAACCTTCCAGGAAACAAGGCGGTCGACAATGGGGCTGGCGAGGTAGGCCAGTAGAAATCCAGCAAAAAAGGGCGTCAGGATTGGTTGCAGGAGGTAAACTAAAAAGCCGAAGGCGGCGAGAAGGACCAAGGTCAACCATTTTTGTGAGTCACTCATTTGCCAAACCCCTTTTCGCTATTTTTTTGTTCGTTGAGAATTTTTTCGATTTCTTTGCCGGAAATGATATTTCCTTTGCCGACACCGGGGCAAAATTCGACGACGTCCTTTTTCCAGGATTTGGCATTCATTACTTCGGGCCAGAAGGGCCAGGTACGGCATTGGGTGGGGCGGCCCTCGTAGACGCTACAGCTTTTTCCTTTAAGAAATAAGCAGTCGGGTTTTCCGGGGGTTTCTATTAGGTGATAGACTCCCCCTGTTTTTTGGCAGTACTTTTTTGTGAATTCGCTGGTCCTTATTTTTAGGCTTTTCGCCATACGTTGACGATCTTCGAGATTCATAAAGACAAAGCCAAATTCACCGTGAGAGGTGCAGCACTTTCCAGAGCCTTGGCATTGAAAACGGACGCCGTCCTGCCACCACTCTTTTTGTTTAGCTTCCATGAGGGACTCCTAGATAGGCAGATAATCTTTGTCTCATGACGGTTGGCAAAGGCATCTTTTGTTTTGTGTGGGGATCTAAGACAGCGTGGACCATTTGAACTGTTGCGTGGAGCTTTCCCTGACTTTCAAAGGAGTATTTCATTTTGAATGAGGTAGTGCCCAAATTTATGACCTGAACCGAGACGGTATAAACGTTGCCAGGAACGAGAGGGGCCTTGTAATCAGCTTCGGCATGGCGAATGGGGATCATATGATGGTCTTTCGTGAACCACTCATCGTATTTGTACCCAGCTTTGACAATAAACTCTTCAAAGGCATCATGGGCGAGGCTAAATATATTAGCAAAGTACATGATTTGGGCAGGATCAGCGTCGCGGAACTTGAGGCGTATTTGAGTTTGGAACTTTAAGCTCATTTTTAACTTGTAAGATGAAGGACTCCTTGACAGCAAGCACATAAATTTGAAATCTTACGGCGTTTTCAACGTCCCCCTCAGGAGATCATTTTGCAGCGCAATGTCATGGATCTAAAAGTCTACGATTCTAAGGATTTTCCAGCCTATTTGCCGAAGCTGACCTCTCTCTATGACGACTTGTTTAATGGAGGCAAAGGTTTTCGAGCGAAATTGATTTGGATGATGAGTGATGCCCTTAGGCTGACACCTAAGTGTGAGCATCTTTTAGCTCAAACGATTGAGTTTATCCACAATGCTTCTTTGCTTCACGATGATCTCGTTGATCGCTCCCATTTACGTCGCGGAAAAACCACGGCGTGGCTGAAGTACACTCCTGAGTATGCCGTACTTGCTGGTGATTATTTGCTGGCCCGAGTGATGGTAAATCTCTCGAGTCACGGAAATATTAAGTTGGTCCAATACACGTCAGAGGTGATTTCGGATCTCCTCGAAGGGGAGTGGTTGCAGGATTCAATTATCGGAGACTATTTTGTGTCACTGGAGCAGCTGGATCGCATTCACAACCTAAAGACAGCGTCTCTTTTCAAGTGGTGTTTGAGAGCTCCGTTTCTTGCTCTTGAGCGATATGATGAAGATCTTCATGGTATTTTAGAAGAAATGGGGACTCTCCTCGGTCAGCTTTTTCAGCGAAGTGATGACCTTTTGGATTACAATATTCGCAATTATGAGAATAAGGCCATCTTGGGTGACTTGAAGTCTGGATACCTAAATTCATTTGGGGCCTTTGTTAGTGAGGGCCTTAGTCGTCAGCAAATCAATCAGGTGATTCGCTCAAAAGACCTCGACAGCTTCTACAACAGCATCGGCGGAAAAGAAGTTTTTGATCACAAAGTTAAGGATTTTGATGGGGTCAACGAAAAACTTATTGCACTTTATTCCCATCATTTAGATCGGCTAAAAAAGCATCTTACTCCTGGCGAAGACAAGCTTATTACTTACCTGACCCCTCTCACGGACCTTCTCTATTGGAGAAAAAAGACGGGTGGCTGATGTAAAGACCCTTTCCAAGGGATCACCAGAGTTTGAGTCATATCTTTTGGGAACATTCTCAAAAACTCACAGGGCTTTGCCTGTTCAAACTTTAAATGCAAATTCTTCGAGAGAAATAGTTACTTTTGAGTTGGTGTCTGTGAGTGAAATAAAGAGGCCGCCATTTGCGCTTTTAATAGCGCATTTACTCAAAGTGCGGGCTTTTATTCTTATTTTGTTTCCAGTCTATTTAACCCTCGTAAAAAACAATGCGGACGGAACGATCAAGGATCCCATTGTAGTATTAGTCAGCACCTTCGGAATACTTTCAGCGTACATAGCTGTGAATCTTCGTAACGACTACACAGACCATATGAAGGGCCTTGACCGAATCAATCCTCAAGCTGGCAGTCGCGTGATTCAAAAGGGGTGGATGACGGCTTCGGAGGTTCGCGGCTGGGCGCATTTTTTTGTCATCGTAGCTTTTTTGCTCGCGGGGCTGGTGATTTTCGCGTTTCCAATGGTCATCGGCGTTGTAATGCTCACTACGATGGTGGGAGTCTGGGCTCAGTTTTTAAAAAAGGGCTCCTTCAAGTATCATAAGGGCGGGGAATTTTTTGTTTTTTTACTATTAGGCCCCCTTTTGACAACCGGTTATCAAATATCTATCTCGGGATTTTGGGATATTGAAAGCCTGTACCTTGGAATAATCTGGGGTTGGTTGGTGGTTTTTCTTCAGCACTTGAAAAATTTCGAATACATAATGATCAATTTTCAGGCGGGTTACCAAAATACGGTGACATGGTTGGGATTTGATAAGACAAAAATTCTACTCAAAATTTGGTGGCTGATTTTTATGGCGATGTTTATTGCCTACCATCTTCGTTATTCGGGTGTGTTTTGGACTTGGTTTGTTGGTTCGGTTTTGAGTTTTTGCACTTTGCCATTTTTTATAAGTCTCAACAATCTTCGTAGCTCTGTTGGGTCAGACCTTATTCGATCCCGCCGTCTGGGATATAACTTGGTGTTGATTACACTTTTTCTTTGGGCGGCCGAAAACATTTGGTATTGGGCGCAGTGGCAAGCATGGGGACTCTAACGTGTGTCATATGCGATGTCAGTAATCTAAAGTCGAAAGCTCTCGAGCTTTGCAGTTTTTTGCAAACTCCGCTAAATCCCTCCGACCTAAGCGATTTTAAATTTAAACTTTTCATAACGAACGAAGGGCAATATCTCGAGGACAAAGAGGGCCGGGCACTTCGCATTGATTTTGTAAACGATCACCTGAATTACCAGCGCAAGGGGATTCGCGGAAAGAACGAGCTTCTAGCAAAGGCTTTGGGTCTCTCTAAGGGCGTTCGCAAAGTTCTGGATCTCTCTGCCGGCTTGGGTATTGATGCTGTTTTTATGACTCAATTGGGTTTTGAGGTGGTGGCGGTTGAGCGAGCCAAGCTGGTTTATGTTTTGCTACAGGAAGCATTAGAAAAAGCACTAGATCTGCAGTCGCATTTAAAATTTGTAAATGCCGACGCGTTTGAATACTTGCGAACAAAGCAAAGCCTCTCAGATTTTGACGCTATTTATTTTGATCCAATGTATCCGCATAAAAAAAAGTCTGCATTGCCCAAACAAGAAATGGTGCTTTTTCGGGAGCTGGTCGGAAATGACGAGGATGCCTCGAAGGTTCTAAGCGAAGCGCTGAAGTGGCCAGTGAGCAGGGTGGTTGTGAAGCGCCCGATCGGAGCTGAGGCACTGTTGCCTGGAGTTCGACATTCTTTTGAAGGCAAAGTCGTTCGGTATGATATTTACATGAGGTCGGTATGATTTTAATGTGGCTCGGTTCCATTGGGGTCTTGTTAGTCGGTTTGAGTTTATTTCGGCGGTCGATCAGCGAAGCTGGGGCCTCTTTGCAGGCGCAATTTCTAAATCTTTCAGAAAATGAGACGTCAGTATTCAAGATGTTATTCGTGACAAAGATGTGCGCTCTTAGTTGCGGAGGGCTCTTGCGGGCACAGTACGATGCAATGGCGCTGATAAACACTAAGACTCTTTCGAGACGATATGCGATTCTTCTTCTGTGTCTCAGCTCGACAGGCTTGTGGACAAGCCTGTTAGCGGGGCTGAGCTTGTGGTGGATCCAGTGGTCTGTGTTTGTTGGGATCGCGGTGCTTTGTTATCTGATTTATTTTTGGTTTGGCGCCGGAAGGCTGCTATTCAAAATTCTTTTTGGTTTTGGACTCATTCTGCTAGGAGCGCAGTTGGCGCTAAGGGATCAGTCGATTTTATTATCGCTGCTGGGTGAAAGTGAGCTCCACTACCTACTTGCGGATGGGCGTTTCTTTGCTCAGTTTGTGTGGCTGGTGATTTCATTTGTCATAACTTTGGTCCTTGGGGTTGAGTCCTGGTCAGTGTTTTTTTGTATCACTCTACTGTCGGCGGGGTCTCTTTCTTTGAATGGTGCAGTTGCTTTTGTTGCAGGAGAGCTTTTGGCTCATTTTTGGATGTTGTACTGGCGGTCACGAAAGTTCAGCGATAGCACCCGAAAACTCGCCCGAAACTATGCTCTTGTGAGCACGGTCGGGATTTTTGCTGGATTCGTGGTGTCGGGGGTGCTGAGAGTTTTTGATATGAACGATGTTGCGAATAAAAAAATGCAATTTATGGCGATGTTTTTTTCGCTGATTGTTTGTCAGGTCCTGGCGGCCATGGTTTGGGGGCATTTTACAGCTCAGAAGTCGGTGGCTGAAGTTGAAGCAGGGGTGTATTTTTCAAAGAAGTGGGTCTGGCGAGGCTTGATGTCACAAGAGGTTTTTTGCTTCATCTTGAAAAAGCTAAAGGGCCGGCAGGCGCTTTTGTTTGAGCAGAAAAAAAGTCTGACCTCGGTGGAGAGTGCAAAGATTCCCAAGGGAGTTCTTAAAAGTCATGAGGATGAGATTTTGAACCTCGAGAGTTGGATTGCAGGCATCTCGGACCAAGGTCGCGAAAATTGCTAGGTGGCCTTGTGCGCTATTTGAATGCTTGGCCAAGGCAAGAATCGCGACATAAAATAGTAATCCAATGGCTAAAGAAGTAGAAGCTCTCAAAGAGCGAATTCAAGATTTAGAGACGGACCTTGCTGTAAAAGAAAAAGAGCTTGCACGGTATCGTCATGAGCTTGGCAAGGCCAACGCCTCTTTGGAAAATTTAATTGGTCAGGTTTCTGAAGAAATACGCCTCGCCGGTTTGATACAAAAAATGCTTTCACCCACCGAACTTCGAAATATCAGTGGATTTGATGTGAGCACAAAGTATCTGCCAGGGGATCGTTTCGGCGGAGATTATTTTGATATTTTTGAACACGAAGACAAATTAAAATTTGGGATTGTTATCGCCAGTTCGTCTGGCTATACGATGTCTGCTCTTTTTCTTTCGGTCTTAATAAAAATTTCTTCTCAGATAGAGGCCAAAAAAGGCCTTGAACCTCATAAAATGGTAGAGCTTCTTGCGAAAGAACTTGTTCCAAATATTTCAAATACAGATCGGGCGAGTCTGTTTTATGGCGTTGTCGATCGTCGAACCTATGAACTTTCGTACTGCAGTCTCGGGCGGGTGGAGGCCTGTTTGCAGATCTATGGTGACAGCGCATTGCAAACTCTAGAAGCTTGCGGCCCCGCCCTGTCAAAGGATTTTAACACGCAGCCTCTAAGTATGAAGATTCAGCTGAACTCTAGAGATCGTTTGGTGCTTGGGACGGAGGGGCTGGTGGCGGCCCAGAATCCCGATGGTCAGATGTGGAGCGGAGAAGGTTTGCGAGAGGCTATTCGCATGGCGCCACGTTTGGGTGTTCACGAACTGCGCAATGAGATACTTCACCAAAATGAGAGGTTTACTGAGAGAGCTAACCCTCTGCGCGATCAAATTGTGATAGTGATGGAAGTTAAAGATAGAGTAATTAAGTTGGCTAAAAATTAAACTCCTGATAAGTGTGATTCGTTTCACCTGTTAGTGTCAGAAAGGATTCGGAAATGGCAGACGTGACTATTTATGAAGGCGCCCTCGATAAGGGCTTAGAAGGTGTAGTTGCTTGTACAACAAAAGTTTCTTTTATTGTCGGTGATTCACTTAATTTTCGTGGATACATAATTGATGATTTGGCAACCAACTCTACTTTTGAAGAGGTGACCTATCTGCTTTGGAACGACAAACTGCCAAACACCCAAGAGCTTGCGGCCTTTAATGCTGAATTGCGAAAAGAAATGGCTTTGAGCACTGACTTCATAAAGGTACTCAAGGGAATTCCGACAAATGTTCATCCGATGGGATGGTTACGAACTGCGGTTTCTTTGATGGCACACTGGGATACGGATGCCAATGACAATTCTCCAGAGGCGAATAAACGCAAATCTGTTCGCTTGACAGCAAAAATGGGATCTCTCTTATGTGCTTTCGATGCGATTCGAAAAGGCAAAGAACCTGTAAC
>JAMIQD010000256.1:0-11845 GCA_035914755.1 Pseudobdellovibrionaceae bacterium
ATTATGGGGATATCGATGTTTCTTCAGACAAAGATGACCCCAACAACAATGGACCCGGCACAGGCAAAAATCATGGCGTTTTTACCGCTGGTGTTCACGCTTTTCATGGTTCAATTGCCCAGCGGTCTGACGCTATATATGTGTGTCAGCACGGTGTTTGGAATAGTTCAACAAATGATTTTTTTGAGAGACAAAAAAAACGCGACTGCCTAGGAGGAAAATATGGCCGGATTTTTTAGTAAATTGTTTGGCGGCAAAAGCAAGAGCTCAGGGGGGGAAGTAGAGACCCTCGTAAACGAAACCCTAAAGGGAATCGTAGATATGGGAAATTTTGACCTATCATTTAGCACAAGCTATGAAAAAGAAGGTGATAATGAGGGCGTTTTATCTATAGAGTTCTCTGGTGGCGATGAGGAGCTATTGAAAGATAAAAAAGGCCAAATGCTCGACGCACTTCAATTGTTTTTGAAAAGAGCAGTTCAACACAATTTTCCTGATGATAAAACGAACATCACTGTTGATTGTGGCGGGTATCGAGACGAGTCTTCTGCGGCTCTAATCGAGCGCGCAGAAAACCTGAAGACCATTGCAATTGAGCAAGGAAAGTCCGTCTATTACCGCGCGCTGCCGCCGAAAGACCGAAAGATTGTTCATCAATATCTTGCTCAAGACCCAAGGGTAAAAAGCCGCTCTTTAGGCGAGGGCCTTTACAAAAAAATTAAAATTTACCCTGCCAAAGGTGGAAATGCACAGGCGAGCCAAGCTCAAGACGCAGGGGAGTAATGTTAATTAAATGAGTACCGGTGATCGAGATTCTCAGACGATTTGCGCCGTTTCAACCCCTCACGGCGTTGGTGGAATTTCGGTTATTCGCGTTTCTGGGGCAACAAGCCAAGAAGTAGTTCGAAAGCTTTGTGCCTTCTTGCCTGTACACATCGAAAGTCACAAAGCATATTATGGCATGCTTACAGACAAAGAAAGCGGCGAAGATCTTGATGAGGTGGTTGTTACCTACTTTAAGAAGGGCCGCTCTTTTACGGGCGAAGAGACGCTTGAGATTTCTTGCCATGGAAGCCCCCACATCTGCCAAAAAATATTGAATCTATTAATTGCCGGCGGCGCGCGCGCCGCCGATCGAGGCGAGTTTACATATCGAGCCTTTATGAGTGGACGAGTTGATCTGGTTCAAGCTGAAAGCATTTTATCGCTTATAGAAAGCGAAAGCGATAAAGCGACACGACTAGCGCTTCGTCAACTTAAGGGACAGCTCTCAAAAAAAATCGAAGCTCTTGAAAATGATATCACATGGTTGATGGCCCACCTAGAGGCGGGTATTGATTTTTCTACCGAAGGGCTTGAGCTTGTTAGTGATCGAATAGTTTCTGAAAAGCTATTACAAATAGAAAGCGGGCTCAAGGTCCTTGTAGAATCCTATCAGTCTGGTCGCGCCGTAAGGGATGGTATTCGAGTGGCGCTTGCGGGTCGGCCGAACGTTGGAAAGTCGAGCTTGCTGAATTTACTTTTAGAAGAAGACCGGGCAATAGTTACAGATGTCGCGGGAACAACACGAGACGTAATTAGCGGCGAAACACACTACTCTGGGCTGAAATTCACTTTTTTGGATACCGCAGGGATTCGAGCACACACCTCTGACGTCGTCGAGCAAATCGGAATTAAGAAGAGCCGCGAGGCGCATCTTGAGGCAGATGTATTGCTGTTTGTTTATGATGTTTCGGTGGGTTTGGGGGCCGAGGATGTTGAGGTTTTATCACAGCTTCCGCAGCAGGCTCTCTATGTTGTTGGCAACAAGGTCGATATTTTAGAGTCACCTACGAACACAGCAGCGTTGCTTGATCAGCTGTCTAAAGTGCCTGGCTTTGAAAATCTTACCCAACAAGAAGACTTTCGGAAAAGAAATCTTTTCTTTGTGAGCGCGCTCGATCAAAATGCAAGACCGGAGCTTTTGAACGAGATTTCCATTCGGTTTTCAAAAACGGGAGCAGAAGAGAACGTGTTGCTATCTAGCGCGCGCCACTTCGAAAACCTTTCGAAAGCCCTATCAAATGTTAGTCGGAGCCGCGAAATGCAGAAGGCTGGTATGGGTTCAGAGTTTTTGGCCGTTGAATTAAAAGAGGCCCTAATTGCGACCCAAGAAACCCTTGGAAAGCGATTTGATGATCAAGTGATGGATCGTGTTTTTAAAGAATTTTGTCTTGGTAAGTAGTCTATGAGCAAGAGTGATTTTGATGTGATTGTTGTTGGCGCAGGACACGCAGGCGTAGAGGCCAGCTTGGCATCGTCGCGCCTTGGCTTAAAGACCCTTGTAGTGACAACAAATATAAATCGCATCGCCTACATGAGTTGCAACCCTTCCATTGGCGGCCTCGCAAAAGGCCACATGGTCCGCGAGATAGATGTTCTTGGTGGGCAAATGGGCTTTGCTGCGGATGAGACCTGTATTCAATTTAAACGCTTAAATGCTAGCAAGGGGCCCGCTGTTCGAGGAACGCGCGTTCAATCAGACAAAAACCTGTATTCGGCGCACATGACTGCGACCCTTAGGGCTCAGCCAAACATTTCTATTTTAGAAGGCGAAGTGAAGCGCCTCATTCTTGATAATGGGTTGTGTGTGGGCGTCCTGCTTCAAGACGGCTCGCAGATTTTTGCTAAGGCAACAATTATTACTGCCGGAACTTTTATGAATGGAGTGATGCATATCGGCCTTCAACAGACGCCGGGCGGAAGGGTTGGAGACAAGGCCTCTGTGGGTCTTTCAGATCAACTTTCTGAATATGGCTTTACTGTACGAAGATTAAAAACAGGAACACCCGCACGACTACATAAGGACAGCATTGACTGGAGCAAAACCCAGGCACAGTTTGGTGACAAAAAGGTATACCCGTTTAGTTTTCGTTCAGATCGGGCGTTGAAGCTGCCGCAAATCGCCTGCTTTTTATCGAGAACAACAGAGCGCACCCATGAGATTATTAGAAACAATCTCGACAAATCCCCAATGTTCTGCGGAAACATTGAAGGCGTGGGGCCACGATATTGTCCTAGTATTGAGGATAAGGTTACACGCTTTGCGGATCGCGATAGCCACCAAACTTTTTTGGAGCCCGAGGGTTTAAATTCCGAATTGATTTATTTGCAGGGGATCTCTACGAGCTTGCCGGAAGAGGTTCAGTATGATTTTTTGCGCACGATACCTGGGCTCGAAAACGTAAAGATTGTTAGACCTGGTTATGCAGTCGAATACGACTTCATTGAGCCAACTCAAATTTGGCATCGTCTTGAAACACGTACAATTGGGCAGCTTTTTTTGGCCGGCCAAATAAACGGGACATCTGGTTATGAAGAAGCGGCCGCTCAGGGGCTTGTGGCAGGAGTTAACGCTGCCCATAGCATTTTGGGCCGTCCAGAGTTTGTTTTGGGGCGCGAAGAGGCCTATATTGGCGTGCTAATTGATGATTTGGTTACAAAAGGGACCAGTGAGCCCTACCGCATGTTCACATCACGTGCCGAACATCGCCTAGTTTTAAGAGAAGATAATACAATCGATAGGTTAGCAAACATTGCAATCCGCAACAGTTTGGTAGACGCCTGCGCATCCGAGCAGCTAGCTGATTTGTCGGCGCGGCGCGCTAAACAAATGGAGCTCCTTCGGAGCGAGAGGCTATTTCCTAACAAGGCGACACAGGATAAACTCAGCGATATCGGCTCATCAGTTTTATTAAAACCGATTAGTTTCGAAGAGTTGCTGCGCCGACCCGAGGTGTCGTGTTCTGATCTTGAGCGCTTCGGTTTTGTGATGGAGCAAGATCCTAATGTGGCGGAGCCCGTCGAAATTGAGGTAAAGTATTCGGGCTACATAAAAAGACAGCGTGAGCTGATCGCACAATCTAAACGCCTTGAGGAGCTCCTGCTTCCGTCGGGGCTTGAGTATAAAGAGGTTCGTGGGCTTTCTAAAGAAGAGGTTGATAAATTAGTCAAAGTTAAACCTAGAACTTTAGGCCAAGCTCAACGCATCAGTGGTGTTAATCCTTCAGCAATTCAAGCTATAATGATCTATCTTAAGGGGCATAAGTTGCTAAAGGAGAATTCGTTTGGCGGACAATCAGGAGCTTCCGGTTAGTTATCAGTGGCGTATACCGACTTGGTTTCCGGATCTTAATCCGGAAACCGCCAAACAGCTTAAAGTTTATTTCGATGAACTTATCAAGTTTAACAGGACGCTTAATCTCGTTGCGCCCAAGACGCTGCCAGCCGCAGACGCAATTCACTTTGCGGACAGCATAATTGCGTCGCGCGTCATTTCTGCTGCTAAGCCGCAGATCTTAGAAATGTACGACCTTGGTAGCGGCGGCGGCTTTCCGGGCATGATTTTCGCGCTGTTAAATAGCAAAACAAAAGTGCACCTAGTTGAGCAAGACCAAAAAAAATGTGAGTTTTTAAAGCACATAGCGCTTACGCTGGGGATATCTAATGCAAATGTTATCTGCGCGAAGGTCGAGCAGCTAACGGAAGGCTCCGTGCAGTTTGCTATAGCGCGCGGATTTTCATCAATTTCTAAAACAATTTTAACGATGAGAAAAACAGTTCCTATTGGTGGAGCAATTTTTCACCTTAAGGGCGACGAGTGGAGCATGGAGGTTTCTGGCATTCCAATTCAGCTTTGTTCGCTTTGGGCCCCAGGCCTTGTAGGCGAATATCGCCTTCCCGCAGGAGAAATGCGATTTTCAGTAATTAAAACAGATAAAATTGGCTGAAATGTTCTACGTGGAACACGGCTACTGCTCTTTTTTATGTAAAACGGGCCGCGACCGTGTTTCGTAGCTCTTGACGCGAGCTTTCGTGTCCCAAGATGTTCCGCCACGATTCGACCCCGCGTTTTTCATATAACTTGCGACTTCCTCGGCGTCGATGGCCGAACTTCCCTCGGCATAGGACGCCGCGTACCTTTTGCGAAAATATTTTTTTCGCGATTCTGCGGCGAGCTCATAGTATTTGTTAGCCTGTCTAGCCTTCTCCACCGCAGCCTCTGTTTCAAAATAGCGCTTTTGCGCGTATTTTATAGCACCCGTCTGTGGTATTGCAGAATCAAGATCCTTTTTAAAGCCTTCAAGCTTTTTCTTTTCTGTCTCGAGCGCTTTTTCCGCCCCAGCTGCGCGATTTTTTAGGTCTAGATATATCTCATCGCCGACCTCTGGGGTCGGGTTGGGCTTATTGCAGCCAATAAGAAACAAAAGCATCAATACAAACGACAAACTTCGCATAAATCCCCGATGTTCTACGTGGAACATCGGAAATATTCGGAAAAACATTAGGAAAAACTTGCCATAGCGTAAAAAATACAGGACTTTTGATAAATCACGGAGGAAGCAATGGCCAAAACAATATGTATAGCTAACCAAAAGGGCGGCGTGGGAAAGACCACCACATCAGTTAATTTGTCCTCAGCACTTGCCACGCTCGGCAAAAAAGTTTTGCTGATAGATATGGACCCACAGGGCAACGCTTCAAGTGGCTTGGGGATTAAAAGGTACGAGAGTCAAGACTCAAACGTGTACCACATATTAATTGGCGAGAAGGATATCCAAGAAACTATCCAGCCGACAAAAAATGAAAAACTACACGTAATCACTGCCAATCCAGACCTAGTAGGCGCAGAAATAGAACTTGTTGACATGCCGCAGCGAGAATACAGACTAAAGTCTGCTCTTGCAACGATCAGTGACTTATATGATTACGTGTTGATCGACTGCCCGCCATCTTTGGGGCTTCTCACTTTAAATGCGCTGACGGCAGCGGATAGTTTTTTGGTACCGCTTCAGTGTGAATACTATGCTCTTGAAGGCCTGAGCCAGCTATTAAACACGGCCGGACTAATTAAAAAAAATCTGAACCCACAGCTTCACATCGAAGGCATTGTGCTCACCATGTTTGACACACGAAACAACCTCAGCCATCAGGTTGTTACTGAAATAAAAAACCACTTCGGCGAGAAAGTTTTCAATTCCATCATTCCTAGAAACGTAAGATTAAGCGAGGCCCCAAGTCACGGACAGTCAATATTCGAGTATGATCAAAAGTCGATTGGGGCGACAAAATATTTTGACTTAGCCAAAGAGGTTGATCAAAGAACCTCAGTAAAAATCGCCGAACAACGAAAGCACGAGGAGTCTGTAAATGTCTGAACTTAATGCTGAAAATTCAAACAAAAAGAAGGCGCTCGGAAGGGGTCTGGGCTCACTACTCGGCGGCGCGGCGGCAGACGACAGATCGCTTGCGCAGCCCGCGGAGCGCCACGCGAGTACTCAGGTGAGTACTCAAAAAACGCCGCCGGCCCCGATAAATACAGAGGGTAAGGTGTGGCAGGTCGCAATAGACAAGCTTGCGTCTGGAGCGTATCAGCCCAGACAAACTTTTGAGAAGTCCAGCCTTCAAGACCTAGCACAATCAATAAAGGAAAATGGAATACTTCAGCCGATCATAGCTAGGAAAGTAGCGGGCGGCAGACTTGAAATCGTTGCGGGAGAGCGGCGATGGAGAGCGGCGCAAGCGGCTGGGCTGCATGAGGTGCCCGTCTTAATAAAGAACTTTAATGACCAAGAAACATTAGAGCTAGCAATCATTGAAAACATACAACGCGAAGACCTAAACCCCATCGAAGAGGCTGAGGGATATTCTCGGTTGATCGGTGAGTTCAACATGTCACAACAGCAAGTGGCCGACAGGGTGGGCCGAGATAGAGCCACGGTTGCGAACGCGACGCGCCTTTTGGCGTTGCCGGCCACGGTTAAAGAGATGATCAGCAGCGGAGACCTATCTGCGGGTCATGCAAAGGTATTGTTGTCACTTGCGGACACGAAGATACAAATAGAGCTGGCAAAACGAGTCGTGAGCGAGAAAATTTCGGTGAGAAAGCTGGAAAAAATGATAGCAGGGCGCCAGAGCCCTCAGACAAACGCCACAAATGCACTCGGACAGGAGCAAAGCGTGACGCAAAGACTCATTGCTGGGCTGTCGGAGGAGCTACAAAAAATTTTGGGCACAAAGGTAAACATTGAGTATTCAGGCTCAAAGGGTAAAATCGGAATTCACTTCTATTCAGACGATGAGCTGACACAAATAGTAGATAGGTTAAAGCAGGGATGGCAGAAGTAAACTTAGGAACGGGCAAAGAAAGTCTTGTAGTTGGAAACGTCACCTCCATATTGGACCACGGAACTCGCTTCGAGGGTAAGCTCAGCTTTGAGGGAACGGTTCAAATCGGAGGAGAGTTTGTTGGCGAAATCTTCACGAATGACACGGTGGTCATTAATGAAGCGGCAAGCGTTCAAGCGCAAATTGAAGCAGATACAATAATTATTAGCGGCCGCGTGGAGGGAAATCTTTTTGCGCGCGGACGTGTCATAATGCATCCCCCCGCGGTATTTAAAGGAACTGTAACCTCGCCAAGTCTTCGAATAGATGAAGGGGTTGTTTTTGAAGGCGCCTCATACATGCCGAAATCTTAATCAAAGGGCCATTGTTTACAGGTATTTAAAGGCTAAATTCGTCTTGACCAGCTCTTCGCAAAAGTGCTAATTCCGAGGTTCAAAAAAAACCGTAGGGATTTCAACAAAATGGAAATTATCCAGCAGCTAGGAATCAATCAGACCGCGCTAATTCAGTTTGCGATCTTTATTTGCATGTTCTTTTTTCTGAATATTTATGTATTCACGCCATACTACAAAGCCCTTGAAGAAAGAGAGAGGCGAACGCTTGGCGGAGAAGATCTAGCCTTGGAGTTCCAGAAGAAGTCGACGGAACTACATTCTGAGTATCAGATAAAAGCAAAAGAAGTTTCGAAGCAAATCAAAGAAATATACGATGCACACAGAAATGATGCGATAAAAGAGTACGACTTAATTGTCGGCAAGGCGAGAAAAGAGGCCGGAGAGCTTCTTGAAAAAAACACGAAAACGATAACTCAATCGATTCAGGCCGCAGCGCCGGCTCTAAGCGCCGAAATGACAAGCGTTTGCACGGCGATAACACAAAAGCTTTTAGGAAAGTAAGAGAGCCCAATGAGAAAATCGGTAATTATATTTTTGATGTTGGCGGCGAGCTGTGGATATGCAGCGTCTGGGCACGGAGAGCACCACGCAGGAGGGGCGGTCGAAGTTCCGAGAGTCGTATTGCACCAAGCGATTAATGTTTTGATTTTGTTTGCAGGGCTGTTCTATTTTCTCAAAGCAACGGTCATAAAGTTTTATTCTGACCGCAAGACTCAGTATCTTGCTGCAGCAGAAAAATCAAAATCAGCAAGAGAGCAGGCAGAAAAACAATTTGTCGATATCAAACACAAAATTGACCAGCTAGAAAGCTCCACGGACGAAAGCCTTTCGCGCGCACGCGCAGAAGCGACAGACATGAGACAGGCGCTAGCCAAAGAAGCACTAGAAATGGCGAAAAAAATTAGGCATGAGGCAGAAGAAACGGCAAAGATAGAAATTATAAAAGCGCAAACACACCTGAAAGAGCAGCTATTAAAGGACGCTCTAGATGCCGCAAAAAAAGTTCTTTCAAAAGACATTGGGGCGGCAGACCACCAAAGGCTTCAGGGTGAGTTTGTCAATAAAGTACAGGCGGTAAATCCATGAAAATCAGCGAAGCTTCCCGTCGATATGCCCGAGCTTTAATGGCTCTTGCAAAACAAAAAGGCCAGCATGATCGCGCGCAGGAAGAAATAAGCGCAATTGCAAATATTTTTAAAACTGAGGCGGGTGTCAGGGCCTATTTTAATAACCCACTTATTTCGCCTGACCAAAAAAAGCTTGTGGTTCAAAACAGCTTTACAAATAAAGGTCTGCTTAATGAGGTTTATAATCTACTCCTACTTTTAGTAGATAAAAATCGTATTGGCGCCTTTGAAGAAATCGCCGAAGCTTACCGCGATCAAATGGACTTAGAACAAGGGATCACGAGAGGCGCCGCAAGGTCTGCGCGGCCTCTGTCAGCAGAGACAAAAAATGATCTCGAGGCAAAGATACATAAAATTTTAAACAAAAAAATTATTCTGACATATAAAGAAGACTCATCACTGCTTGGCGGCGTTGTTGCGCAAGTTGGCGGGTGGACTTTTGATGACAGTATCGAAACACATTTAATTAAAATGAACGAAGAACTAAACAGGAGAGCCAACTAACCATGGAAACACAAATCCGTGCCGACGAGATCAGTCGCGTTCTTAAAGAGCAGATCAATCAGTACAATAAGAAAATCGAAGTGAGCGAGACCGGCAGTGTCCTTTCGGTGGGGGACGGCGTTGCTCGTGTTTATGGCCTTGAAAATGTTATGGCGGGCGAGCTCGTTGAATTTCCGAATGAAATCTACGGAATGGTTTTAAACCTCGAGGACTCTTTTGTCGGAGTTGTTATTTTCGGGGAAGATCGAGGGATTAAAGAGGGCGACATCGTCAAGCGCACAAAAAAAATTGTTCAAGTCCCAGTCGGCGAAGCTCTTTTAGGGCGAGTTGTTGATGCGCTAGGAACGCCAATCGATGGTCGCGGAGCAATCAACACACAACACAGCCGAATTGTAGAATTAAAAGCGCCGGGCATCGTTTATCGTCACCCCGTTGAAGAGCCTCTCCAGACGGGGATTAAGGCGATTGATTCGTTGATTCCAATTGGGCGCGGCCAGCGAGAGCTTATAATCGGCGACCGTCAAACGGGCAAAACAGCGATTGCGATCGACACAATTATTAACCAAAAAGGCCAAGGCGTTTATTGCTTCTATGTGGCCATTGGGCAGAAACAGTCGACGGTAGCTGCGGTTGTTGAGAAGCTTCGCGCTGCGGGAGCGCTGGAGTACACAACAATTATTTCTGCAGGAGCCTCAGATCAGGCTCCACTGCAATTCTTGGCGGCCTACTCTGGGACAGCAATGGCGGAGTATTTCCGCGACACCGGAAGACACGCACTAATTATTTATGATGATTTGACAAAACAGGCCCAAGCGTACCGCCAGCTTTCGTTGCTACTACGTCGGCCGCCGGGGCGGGAGGCCTACCCAGGAGACGTATTTTATCTCCACAGTCGCCTTCTCGAGCGCGCAGCAAAGTTGTCAGCGGACAAGGGCGGCGGCTCATTGACAGCCTTGCCAATTATCGAAACACAGGCGGGTGATATTTCCGCCTACATTCCGACAAACGTGATTTCTATTACTGACGGCCAAATTTTCTTAGAGACAGATCTATTCAACAAAGGAATTCGTCCGGCGATTTCTGTAGGAAAATCAGTTTCGCGCGTTGGTGGAGCGGCCCAGATTAAAGCAATGAAGCAGGTGGCGGGCTCAATGAAGCTCGAGCTTGCGCAGTTCCGCGCGATGGAAGCCTTTGCCGCATTTGCATCAGACCTTGATAAGGCAACACAGCAACAGCTCGCTCGAGGACGTCGCTTGGTTGAGATCCTGAAGCAGGGCCAATACGCGCCATTTAAAGTTGAAGAACAAGTCGCAATGATTTTTGCTGCAGGCAATGGATATGTTGATAACTATCCAGAGACAGATGTTCGTCGCTATGAAAAAGAAGTGATGGAGTTCATGAAGCAGAAACACTCGCATGTTCTTAAAAACATCGCGGAGAAAAAAGCTTTGGCGGATGACATTAAGAAGTCTTTGGTAGTGGCGCTCGAAGAGTTCAAAGCGGTATTTCAACCCTCAACAAAAAAGTAATTGGGTGCCTAAATGGCCAGCTTAAAGGATATTCGGGCTCGAATCGAGTCCACAAAAAACACGCAGCAGATTACAAAAGCGATGAAACTCGTTTCTGCTGCGAAATTGCGAAAGGCGCAAAACAACATCACCAATATGCGCCCGTATGCTTTGACCTTGCGAAAGGTCATCGCTGACATCGCAGTCACGAAAAAAGTGACCCATCCTTTGATGGAACAAAAAGCAGAAACAAAAAAAGTTCTTTTGGTAGTAATCACCTCAGACCGAGGCTTGGCCGGCGCATTTAACAGCAACATCAACAAGTATGCCGAGACCTACTATAAACAAAACGCCGGAGGCTACGAAACAATAGACTTCTTGTTTATTGGCCGCAAGGGAGCGGACTACTTTGCAAAAAAGGGCTTTAAAGCGGTCGACGCAATAACTCGCCTCGACAAGGACATCTCTTATGACCTAGCGTCGCACGTTGCCGACCGCCTGATGAAACAATATCTTGCGGGCGACTACGATGAAATTCGTTTGATTTACAACGAGTTTAAGTCGGCAATTTCTCAAGAGGTGGTTTGTGAAACGATCCTTCCGATCGACATTCAAAAGACGTCTTTCGAGACGACGGGAGCAGTCGCGGGCTTTTCGGTCGACATGATTTTCGAGCCAGCGCCTGAGCAAATAATTGCACAGTTGTTGGTTAAGCACTTTGACCTTCAAGTGTACAGAGCGATGTCCGAAAGCGTGGCGGCCGAGCATGGAGCTCGGATGACAGCGATGGAAAATGCGACCAACAACGCGAGAGAGATGATCAACTCTTACACGCTAACGTATAATAAATTGAGACAAGAAAAAATTACTACAGAATTAACTGAAATCGTGAGCGGTGCTGAGGCACTGAAATAATAGGAGCGTATGAAAATGGCTAGCGGGAAAATCAAACAGGTGATGGGACCAGTTGTTGACGTCGAGTTTGAGGGTGGAGAGTTGCCACCAATTAACACGGCCCTTCGAGTAACAAACAAAGCTATTTCTGATAAAGATATGAATCTGGTTCTAGAAGTCGCCCAGCATTTGGGAGACGGCGTAGTGCGTACAATTTCTATGGACTCGACCGAGGGCCTTGTCAGGGGCG
>JAMIQD010000257.1:0-12139 GCA_035914755.1 Pseudobdellovibrionaceae bacterium
CAACCAAGCATGTAATAGCCTGGTGCGCCGGCATACCCTAAGCTCCCCCTGTCTCATCCTGAGACACCCTGTGCCCGGCCCCACCACCTGTCAAACCAAAAACGGCACCCCCACAATGGACCAATAACAAACCCTGCTCTTTTCAATGGCTTAGTATGCCGCAAATTTAGCACGTTCCTTGAACATCCATAGAACAGAGAAGGTGCTTAATGAATAGATTTAAATTCACTCCTCTGCGTTTTATTTTGGTAGTTGGTCTCATCCACCTACTATGCGCCTCCTTGTCTTTTGCAGAGCCGCTGAGCCTGGCGTGGAAGGCAAACCTTGCGGGGGCCTCATCGCAGGACCCGCAGAGTTCTAGCAAGTATATCGATTTTAACTTAGATTTCCGCTTAAAATACTGGCTCGCCCCCAGTGTTTTTTTTAACCTGGAACCTCAGGTAAAATATGAAACAGGCTCCTTTGAGTCCTTTGACGGTGAACGCAAGAGCGAGAGCGGAATTTACTTTAATGAAGCCAGTGCCCAATGGCTTTTTGCAAATGCATCTACTTTTGCCATCGGTGCACTCGATCAATCCACAAGCCATACGGCCTTATTAATGACAGAGTCTTTTCCGGCGGCCCGACTGCGATGGCAAGCTCTCAGTCGGAGCGGCGTCAACACAGAGATAGAGCTCAAACAAGCCGTCCCCACTTCAAAATCGATGAACACCGAAACGAAAACTTCAGAAACGACCCCAGCTTTTACCACGGCCGCTATAGCCTTAAATTACGAGCCCCAGACTGATTACTTCTGGAAAAATCGCCTCGGTGCCTTTCGCTATGAAAATCTGCCGAACTCCGTGGCCTACACCAGTTCTTTACGTGGGAATACAGTGACCTCACAGACTTCAAACGACGCTCTCTTTGTCTATCAATATGAAGGCCTCGAGGGACAGTCAGAAGTGCGTTTTCCGGTAGCGAAAGGCTGGGATTTCTTCGGTAGCGCCTCTTATCTACAAAACAACAAAGCCCCCGAAAAATATAACAAAGCCTATTCTGCCACTGTGGGTTCTGAATTTTTCTTTGTGGGCAGAAAGAGTCTAGACCTTGCGCTCACCTCTTTTCGAATTGAGCCGGACGCCTCTGTTGCAAGCTTTAGCTCAGCAAAATATTTTTACACCAACCGAGTTGGCTACAGCCTTGAAGCTTTTTTGAATTTTAAAAAATATGACTTCAAGGTAGGGGCTTCGTACTCAGAAGCAGAATTGATTTTTCTTAGCCCTACACAAAGTCGCGAAAATAACCTGCTGTTAAAAATGGAGACTAACTATGCGAATATCTAATCTGCAGAGCGCTCTCTTATTTTTTAGCTTCGTGGCACTCTTTGGCTGCAACCTGCCCAAACCTCAGCAGCGAGAGGACGGCAATGCCGCTCAGTCCGCAAACTTTGTCATCACGGAGGCCAAAGGCGACAGCCCCTTTGACAACTTAGGAGCTGACTTTAAAGTTCAAAAAAGTCGCAAATTTAGCTTTTCCGCATGTCTCAAAGACAGTGCTCGCCAGAAAGAAATTGCCGGCCATGTTTTTGTAATTGAAGACACCGAGCAAAAAATAAGAACCGACTCAAAGGGCTGCTTAAACTGGTCAGAAGAAGTTCCATTTAACTTCTTCGGACAGCCTCAGTACTTACAATGGGATCGAAAAATATCCGGCACTGGTGCCTATCGCGGGACACGAGATGCTCACTTCGCGATCAACCCCTGGAATATGGTCGACCGTTCTCCGGCAGTGTTAAATCTAGAAACCACCTCTGCAAAAAATCTAGTTAAGGACCCGGCGCTCATCAAAAAGGCCTTACAAAGCAACACCGCGGAAGCCGTTAACGACGAAACTTGGTTTACCATCGCTCCACTCGAGTTTAAGTTTATTCGAGTCGCCAAAGAAACCACTTCTGACCGCGAAATAGTTTTTAACACCAGAGCCTGCATTAAATCAGCTGCGACCACCAAGAACCTGCGTCAATATGCCATTCGCGTCACCAGCGTTTCAAAGACCTCAGAGCTTCAGCCCGACAACTCAGGCTGTGTGAACTGGGACGACCGCCTTAGTTTTAAATATTATGATTGCCAAAAACACTTTACAAACACAGTCCACATCGAAAGCAAAGACCTTGCCATTAATCAAAATATCGAAATAGCGATCAACCCCTGGGAGACCTTCACAAACTCATTTGCCCGCGATCTTCGGCATGTCGAAGACAAATCTTCAATCGTTACTAATTGCAATAAAGAACAGATATTGGACTCACAACTGCTAATTACAAACTACAACTACAACACTCTATCCTATGGCTACGATATCGATAATTATCTGAACCTAAACTTCAAAAAGAAATTACGCTTTAAAGCGGATGCCCGTGTGGTTTCATTTAGCGACATGACCAAAGGACGCATGGAAGGCGCTCAAAAAATACGCCCCGGTGTCTATTTGTTAAAATTGGTCCTCGTCAAAAACAAAGACTATTACAACCAAAAAACATTTGTGGCCTCAAGCGAAACCCTCGTCAGCTCTCTTGATGGCGAAATTAGGACTGATATAGAGCTTGCAACTTCGGACCTAAAAGGCGTTGGCAATCGGAATACTCTATTAATTGAGCTGAATCCTATAAAAGAAGACAAGGTCGATGTCGATAAGGACGGTAAAGTCATCCCGAAAATATCTATTGCCAATCTTGATGACTTGATTGACCGTTCCTCAAATTTGAAAACAAGAACCTATAGTGGTGCAATGACCTTAAACCTCGATCATGACAGCCAAGAGCTCTCGGTTCTCGAACCGAAAGAGATTCACCAGTACCTTGTTTCTGCAAGCACAAATTCTAAAAACCAAGAGGCTTCACTTGTTCGCGAGTATATAAACTTTGGAAAAAGAGTTCAAACCGAACAGCGTGATCTCATGATAAGACATGCTGACATCAAGGATTTTGCAGAAAGAAACTCTCTCACACATATAAGCCTGAATGCCC
The DNA here is from genome assembly GCA_035914755.1 of Pseudobdellovibrionaceae bacterium. Lineage (GTDB taxonomy): Bacteria > Bdellovibrionota > Bdellovibrionia > Bdellovibrionales > Bdellovibrionaceae > JACMRP01. Next base: position 3,008 of record JAMIQD010000257.1, read on the forward strand.
CTAACGCTCTGGAAAATTTGATTGAGCCGCTAAGCATATCCGCCGTAAAAATGTCGCAAGAAGAAATTAAGTTTTATTTGAAAACTCTTGTAAAAACGGGAATTTTAGATGCAAAACTAGAACAAGCTTTTTGCTCATTTTGGTACAAAAACATTCTCTCTGACGAGATTGATCCTACCTACCGCAATAACGTCGTTATCAACCGTGCCATTATGACCTGCCTTTCAAATGCTCGTCGCAATAAATCGACATTCAACGTCGAAAAAAAGCTATTTGTCAAAGAGGTGGGCTCCAGCCAGTTTATTAAGGGCTACAATCAAAATTTAACTGTCGGTCATAATGTCAGCCTCACCAACTCAAGCACCTCCACGCTGACTAAAACTCGTAGTATAAACTTTGGTTTCGGAATGACTCAAAAATTTGCAGAAATATTCTCCATTGGCATCTCTGGTAGTTACAACATCTCACGATCCACGGCAGAACAAGTTGCCAACGTCAATGGCACCTCGATCACAACAAACACAGGTCTCTTAGTTCAAGAAAATATATTCGAATTAAAGCTCAACCGTTACCAGGAGTGCAGTATTCTAAAACTGGATGTAAAAAACTTTACGAGTAAATTTTTACCAGGTCTTCTCAAAAAAGAACTGACTCCAGACCAGGTCGCAAAGATCGCTTCGAAAGGCCTCCTGCTTTGCAGTGGAAGTATCAATGAAACCCCGATCACCCGTCATGAACATTATTATCTTCTGGCTCAAGACATTTCGAACACCCAAATGCAAGATAATGGCGATGCTCGAAATAGAAATTTCTTTATCGCCGTTCGAGGCAAAAATGAGTTTAAACGGCTCTTGTATTTTATGAACACCAACCTGTCAGCGCAAGAGCAAGACAACCCCAAAAGCTTAGAAACGCTCTTTAGCACTGGCCTCCCAAGTATTCCCGGCAGCTTTCATGACGCTCAGTGAGTGAAGGCACCGTGTTGGCACTTGACCCTTCGCTTCCTACTAAGGGAAAACTAAGGTTCTTTCTGGGAGATTACAAAGATGCCAACGCCAAATTTTTTAAAAAAGATACCCGCAATTAGCCCCTATAAAAAAGGTGATGTCCTCGTCCTTTTTGGTGAGCTCTTCCAACGTGGCTACGCCAATGGCCTGGTTGAAGAGGCGGAAAAGCGAGGCATGACCGTTGTGCACGCAACAGTCGGACGACGCGAGCATGGCTCTCTACGTCCTTTAAATGCTGACGAATCAGCAAAAATTCCCCGACCTTTTATTAATATTCCTCTTGAGGCGGGCTTCGACATGGAGCCAGACTCTAACGGAATGACCCCCATCGATCAGCTCAAAGACGTTAAGCTTTCTGAGTGGGAAAGCGCAAAAATCAATTTCAGCTCCATCGAAGAAAGCCGCGGCAAAGCTGTGACCCGCTTCCGCAAAAATGCGAGCGAATTTATGCAAGAGCTCGAAAGCCTGATTCCTGAAGGGGCCAATGTGCTTTTTGCCCACCTGATGGCCGGAGGCGTGCCTCGAACCAAAATTGTAATGCCCCTTATGAATAGAACCTGTAAAGGCAGTGGCGACCGTTACCTCTCATCAGAGCAATTCTGGAAGTCTGATATCGGCCGACTTTGCGAGATTAACTTTAAAGAAGTCACGGCAGAAACCATGCGACATCTCCTTGAGGTCTCAACTCCACTTCGCCAGAAAATTGAGAGCAAGGGAGGGCATGTATCCTACACTGGATATGGCTACCACGGCACTGAGGTCCTCATTGAAGGACAGTATCGCTGGCAGACATACACCCCCTACATCCAAGGATGGGCAAAAATTGAACTTGAAAACATTGCCACAGAGTTTTCCAAAAAAGGTGTTCACGTCTGCATCTACAATTGCCCAGAGATCCTCACAAACTCTAGCTCTATCTTTCAAGGGGTTGAAGTATCGCTTTATCCTTTAATCGGAGCTATCCAAAAGGAGTGTGGAAAATCCTCCGAAGCCATGAAAATCTTGGCGGATTGCAATGTCCTCTTAAAAGAGAATATTCACTTTGAAGATATTCAAAAAACGACAGATCGCTATTTCAACCTGCCAGAAATTAAAGATCACTGTCATTTCGAAAAATGGCCCCAGCACAGTACCAAAGCACAACTTGAAATCATGCTCCAAACTTCAGATCACTTGATTTCGCTTCACGCTGATGAAAAAAAACTAATCAGCAGCGAGCTCAGTGAAGTCGTCTTTAAATCTTGTGGATTTATTATGTTACACGATTCTTGGAAGCCATCTGGTCCGACTGCTTGGATTGGACACGATCTCGTGGCACGCTGTATCCACTAATGGACCTCGCCACCGGTACCGAATACACACACCATGACCTCACGCTAAGAGGCCTCTCTCTTTCGGGAATCCGCACGGCCATCTCAATTCCGGAGCTTTCATTCAGCTTCGATGTTGGACAGGGCTTCCCTTATTTGTTGAATTTAAAACAATTTTTTATCAGTCACGGGCATCTCGATCATGCGGCTGGCATTCCTTACATCATCTCGCAAAAGGCAATGAACCACCAAGAGGCTCCAAAATTTTATATGCCTCCAAGCCTAGTTAACCCGATGAATGAGATCATGAAAATTTGGCAGAAAATAGAAGGGCACGAATACAACTACCAATTTCTGCCAATCAAAGCCGACGAAGAAATTCCCGTTAAAGGCAATCACTTCATCCGCCCCTTTCCAACTGTCCACCGGATAGAATCTTTCGGCTACACCTTATTTCAGAGGCAGCGAAAACTCTTAAAAGACTATCAAGGCCTTTCACAAAATGAGATATTAGAAATAAAAAATCAAGGACATGAAATTCATCAGCACATCGAAATCCCCCTCGTCACCTTTACAGGGGATACTCAGATTGAGTTTTTAGAAAGCCGACCTTGGATCAAAAAATCGAAAATTCTTTTGATGGAATCAACCTATTTAGACCCAAAAAAGTCCGTTGAACACGCCAGAAAATGGGGTCACACACATTTAGATGAAATTCTGCCAAAATTAGATGACATTGAGAGTGAAAAGATCGTCTTGATTCATGTTTCGAGCCGTTATCCAACAGACGAAGCCCTGCGAATTTTAAAGCAAAGGATTCCAACGAAGCACCAGGAACGGGTTGAAATGTTCCCAGGCCGATAGACCTAAGGCTATCGCACTAAGAGATCATTGGTGTCTAAAAAAATCTTACGGCTCTTCATTTTTTTTGCTTTAAAATGTGCAAGCCATTCCTCGGGGCTTTTCTTAGCCCAAACCGCCGCCCAGCGGCCCGAAAAATAAAGAGGGCTCACTCCCCTCCCCTCGTGCTCCTTCGGAACACTCAAAGCCGTTAACATTTCGGGACCAAAATAACTTTGCGGCAGCATTCGCTCGCGCCCCGTAATCTCGCCAATAATAATGGCATCTTTTGTCTGACCAAAAACAGTTCGGCTCAGGGGAGATCCTGTCTCTCCCTGGGCAGCATGCCCCGTCGCCGAAAGGACGAGCTTTCCAGAAGAAATTTTTTCGACTAAAATCGCTGTGAGATTTCGATTCTGATCATTGACGATTTTGTTCCAATCAAAAAGATAGAAGTCCGCGCCAGAGGAGTCCTTTTTAATTTTTTCCAAAAGGTCTTTTTCAGAGTACCCCCCTTTTTCATCATAAGGAGTCAAATTAACAATTTCGCAGGCTTTGCATCCTCCCTTAAACTCTTCAAAAAGGGGTTTCACATTTTTTTCAAAGTGATCCATCGATTCCGTTGAAAAGTAACCTACGACAACCTTACTTTCCGCAAATGCCTGTTGGAAATATACAAAAGCCACAAAAATAGAAACAAAACGCAGGGCGATATTTTTCATAAAAATAATTATCACCTCTAATTTTTGATGCTGTCGACGAAAATATCATTGAACATTGCAACATGAAAAGAGATTGGGACAAAGTCCAGCTTTACCACAAAGGAGATGAGTTTTTCGCCGAGATGATTTCGAGCATACGAAGCGCAAAAAAAAGCATCACTCTCGAATCCTATATCTTTGAGTTAGATCCCGTCACAGAAATTCTTCTTGTGGAATTGCAACTCGCCGGTTGGCGCGGCTGTAGCGTACGCCTTTTGGTCGATGGTGTTGGATCTTTTTTTGCTACTGAGGCCTTAAAAAAACGCTGCGCTCGCGACGGAATCCAATTTCGAGTCTACCATCCAATGCCCGGAATTTTGCAGTGGCTTGCCCACGCTGCAAAAGTTGTGTTCTTAAGACCTCCTAGCATTATCACCCGTACGAACAGACGCAACCACCGCAAAACTCTCGTTGTCGACGAGACTCTCGCTTTTGTCGGAAGCTTTAATATTACCCAGCGCCATTCAGAGCGAGCCATGGGAGCTCGAGCCTGGAGAGATTCGGGAGCAAAACTCCAAGGTATCGCCCTCACAAGCCTGACTGCTGCCTTTGAACTGGCTTGGAATTTTTCAAAAAATATTCCTCTTTTTTCTTTGGATTCCTCTTGGAATAAAGAAAAAATCCATACGATTGTAAAATGGCAAGAACTACTGCGTCTCAACGCCAACAATCGTATTCGACGATTTCTCTACCGCGACTTATGCCGAAGAATTCGCAACGCTCGAGAACGCATATATATCGCCAACGCCTACTTTTTACCCAAACGGGCACTATTAAAGGCCATCTCTAGTGCCGCACAAAGGGGCGTTGATGTAAAAATCATCACGCCTGGACCAACCGACCTACCAATTGTCAAATGGGCCGCTCACGAAATCCCCTACAAACTGAATCAGTTCGGGGTGAAGATGTTCGAATATCAGCCTCGAATTTTTCACGCAAAATACATGATTATTGATAGCTGGAGCAGCCTTGGATCTTTTAATTTAAATCACCGCAGCCTCCTCCACGATCTTGAGGTTGAGGCCGTTTTGACAGATGCCGAAAGCTTAGGCAATCTCAATCGCCAATTCGCTGAGGATCTCATAGCCTCAAAACCTTTCAGCCTCCGTGAGTACGAAAATAGCTCGCCAGGGTGGCGTTGGCTGACCAAAATTCTTTTCAAGTTGCGATATTGGTTCTAGGGCTTGAGGAGTTCTCAGAAAAGCTCGATAATTTATTGCCAGCCCCACTAAAATGACGACACAATGAAGTCATATGATCCGATTGTATCGAGTTCTAGCGCTCCTTCTATTGTTTTTTGCTGTCTTCATAAAGACTTCAAATGGCCGCGCTGAAGATTCTTCAGACATGATACCGCTGCAGTTTCAAGCGGACAAAAACAATGTTCAAATTCTACCCCAACGCTTTGAGTACAATCTAGAAGACGAAGATAATATTAAGATTGGTGACATCGTTATCGACCCAACAACTTTCGGCTTTCAAGTGGCCCCAGCGCCAAACCAACCTGGAAAATATCGAGTCCGCTTTGTCTGGCCGTCAGCTCTGTTAAGAGAAGGGGTTATTTCCATTAAAGACAATACAGGAAAAGCCATTTGGTCCACGGCAGTCTCCAAACGAAACACACGCTTGATCTCCTCCGGAAAGCCCAAAAGCGCCAATTCCATGGCAAGGACTCAGTTGGTGGAATACTACACGGACCAACTCCAGGAGAGTCTGATCGAGGACATGAAGTACTTTCCATTCATGAATTTTTGCATCAACAAAGCCACTCAAGACACTTCGATTTATCTCTGCTCTAAAGAAGTGTTTCTATCTTTGCAAGATGGAAAGCTAGGTGTTCGCTCTCGCTCTCAAACAAAGAGAGCCTCCTTTGCTGAGATTAATGGAAAAAGCGTGGGCAACCAGGGTATTATTTTTCTAAATGATGAACAGGAAAACATAGGTTTTCGAGCGCTGACCCAATCCGGCGCCATTCTCGAAATTGAAACCAGAATGAAGCCTGTTGACTTTAAAGACGTGGTGTTAAGCGAAGACGGAAAAAGTCTAATCCTTACCGCCTCCGGGGCAGAACCCGTTGCAGAAGAAAAAGTAAAAAGAATTGCCAATGACTCGTGGCAAATCCAAGTGAATGCCGAGCGCCCCATCTTGTATCTAAAAGGAGCGGGCAATATTCCCATGCGGCAAGAGTTCCACATCAAGGGAGCCGTCCCCGCTGAAAACATTCGTCCCTATTTGTCGAAAGACTCAGTGGGAAGAGCCTACAAAAGTGAAATTCAACTGAGCGGACGAGCTGCGAAAAAAACAAATATCAGTGCTGAAAATAACGGCCAAAAGGTCGAAATGCTTGATGGAAATAAATTCTCTTGGACACTAGAGCAAATTCCAGCAGGAAAGATATCACGTCACTATCTTCGTATTAATGATGACAAGAACTCCTTTATTGCGGCTTACGACATCTACCGAGACTACGCGTATGAGGCTGGAGCCCTCGGCGCCTTGGCTATTTCTTCAACTCAACTTTATGGAAACCTCTTTGTAAATTGGTGGATAGAAAATTTTGCCGGAAATGATCAAGGTTGGGCTCGCCTGCACTGGGGCCTGCGACTTGAACAAACTTTGGTTTTTAATAAAAAAGACGACCAAGTAAATTTGAATACAAGTCGTCTAGAATTGCTGTGGCGTTCAACGCCTGGGTTTCACTTTTTAGATCCCACGTGGGGTATCATTCTACCTTATGAATTAATTCAAGCTACGGGCCTTAGCGTAGCGAGTCCCGGCTTGGGAATTTTCTACAACAACAGTCCCGCAACAAACTTTAAAAAATGGATGAGCTGGTACGATGCAAAGTTTATTTATCTGCTGGGTGGCGAGGGCGATGTTAAGCTTAACAATGCCCTCCTAGTGCAGGGTCTTGCTTACATTAAAGTAACGGACCAACTAAGTTGGAACTATGGCCTGGGACTTAACAGGTATTCGTTTGATTCTGGCAATAGCCCGACTCAAATTCAAATCCTCGGCGGCGCAACCTATCTTTTCTAGTTATTTCTTTTTAAAGAAGCCAGACACCATTTTCTTGAGGTCCATGCTCAAGATATCATCTTTGTTCGCAGATACAGAGCCTAGTTGATTCAGCTCTCTTCGTGCCACAATCATACCAGAATTCAAAGCTAGGCATTTTTCGAATGACTTTTTAGCTCCAGGGATGTCCCCCTTTGCCTTTTGAAACAGCCCCGTCACAAATGGGTAAACAGCGTCGTATTTTTCATCAGGCGGCACTTGCACAAGCTCAAATTCGATTTCCTTGAGACTTTGAATCTGCTTCGAAGCATCGATGTTACCAACTTTCGCCCAAGCATTGTACAAATGAAACTGAGCAATATTAGGATTTAAATCTGCAACCAAAGCCATCAGGTTCGCAGCTTTTGCGTATTGGTTTAGCTGAAGAGCTTGCTTAGCTTCTTCAATCACCGATGTAGCCTTGAGTTTCTTCTCCGCCTCTGTTTTTAGCAGACTCTGCTTTGCCTGCTGTCTTTGGCCGGCATCTAAGAAAGAAGTACAAGCCTCAGTGACCCGCGCCTTAATTTGATTCCACAGCTTATACGCTTCTGACTTTGTGTCTTTGGGCTGATCGCCTAAAACTGGCAAAAAGTCGTCTACCATGTTACTCACTGTCGTCACTGTTTCATCGCCAAGACCGAAGTATTCTACTACTTGTAAATGATTTTTATTTTGAATCTCAGTATAAATCTTCTTGAGTGTCTTCAGCTGTTCAAGTGGATTCACCACCGCCTGGGATTTTGAAAAGACAATTAGCCCCTTGGTCAATAGAAAATGAATCGCCTTATGAACTGCTGCCTCAGGGTAGCCGACCTGAGATAAGAGCTCGATCAACGTAACCCCTCGATCAATGTGCTGAGTTAATCCCTCAAGACTTTCGATCAAAGACATTTTGAGTGACGGGTGATCGTTCTTATACGTTCCACTTCGAGCGATTCTAAAATTACCCCACATCATGTGCATCGATTTTAACCAACCCACACTTAGTTTTGAGGCAATCCAATCATGTAAAAAATAAGAAAGCGAATCGGAATCAATGCTTGGCTCTATCGGCTCGATCTCAACGGCCGCAAAGTTAATTCGAATGGTGGCATCGACTATTGTTCTTGAAAGACGAATATTCATTTGTTCAGTCAAAATCAAATCAAATGCGTGAGGGCTGAGTTTATTAGCTTGAATTAGCCGAGTTCCAAGACGTCTCGGACTTTTATCACTGAGCGCCTCTTGAACATCTTCAGGTAAAGAATACCCATTTTGTATCAACATCTCTCCCAAATAAGTGGTTTTATCTTCGATATCAACACCGACAATCACGCCATTCGAGAAAGACACGCCAGAAACATTTCCATCGTTACTGTAAATATTTAAATGGCCAGAACTTTTTGTTTCAACTAGCAGACTGTATATAAAGGGCAGATCGAATCCGCTAACCTCTTCAAGTGCTTCGATTAGCTTTCTTTTTTCTCGATTTGAAACCATATTACGAGCAAATATCTGGTAAAGACTCTTGCGCGGCGAGCCGACATCTTCGCGTTCGCGGCGAGCCACGTCGTCGATTTTTGCATATTTTAAAGCCTCTTCGATATTAAAAGGCTTTTTAAGAAAGGCGACGGCCTGAGTCTTCTTCACTGCCTCATTCATGAACTCTTTGTCAGTATATATACCGCTCATTAACACTGTCTTAAAGCGCGCACGCGACGGCAATTCTTTGCGTATCTTAGTAACGTAGTCAATTCCCATCACCTGAGGCAAAAGACAGTCGACATATAGAACATCAATTTTTTCAGCATTCAGAACTTCGGTTGCTGAGTCAGGATCAGTTACCAAGAAGACCGTGTGACCAGCACGAGAAAGCCCTTCTTTGAGAGCTTCCCCCTGGGTGATATCGTCTTCTAAAATTAGAACTTTTATTTTTGATTCTTCCACAAGAGCCCTTTCGGCAGAAAGAGCTCTCTTTTAAATGGAGCTGACTAAAGAACCAGACCTTCGTCTATCATTTTTTTATAAATTTGAAATACTTGGACTCAATGACATCCATCTCCATGGGATTGCCATCCTCATCCTTGATCTCTGCCGGCGGCGTCACTGCTGAATCAGAAAATTCGTTGCCGTACCGAAATAGAACATTTTTTTCTGCTCCAGAATCATCATTGTAAT
>JAMIQD010000258.1:0-18204 GCA_035914755.1 Pseudobdellovibrionaceae bacterium
GGGCGGCGAACCTGAAGCTGAATGGGATGGCAACGTTGGGGCTCGTATTCTCTACAAGCTCTGTGGCTGGATCGTTCAGACGAACTCTCGTTAATTCATCTTTTCGAGATTCTCAGCAAACTCTTTAAGAAGCTTTGTTTCTGCCAGTTGGCTCTGCATTTGACGAGCTAGCTCTCGATGATCAACCGCTTCGGCCTGCAGAGCCTCATCAAGCTTTTTTAAGACTTCGTTTTTTTCAGAGACACTTGCGCCTGTCGCTTCCATGGCCTCTTTAAAGTAGATTTGCATTTCAGCACTGTCTTTCGATTTTCCGATTTTCGAGACTAAATCTGTTATCAGAGCAAACTCGCTCTGTGGAACAAGAATCGGCGCATCTACAACAGGAGATGAAGTTCTCATAAATTTACCGATCAACAGTTCGGGATTCTCTGCCCGCACTCCTGCAAACCAGCTGCTAATTTCTTTTTTTAGTTTAGGTGCGCTCTGAAGTTGCACAAACCCATCAAGTGACATGGCTTGAATTAAAATCCAGCGCAATCGGCGGCGAAGTTCATGCAGGCCCTTTTCAATATCGGCATTGTCGAATTCATTTTCTTTGACTGATTTATGTAGGTCCTTTGCGTAATTAGAAATGATTTTAATAAGAAATTCACGCTCTTTGCTTCCTGTCTCCCAGTTTCCATTGTCTACGAAATCTCGCTTTAGTTTTGCGATTGTCGCTTCGGGCTTGTTCCATAACCCCGAGGCCCTCATGGTGCTGAGCAAAAATCTTTGGGCCGCAACCTCTTGCTTCTGAAAGTGCGCTACCAATCGAGTATTGCCAATTTGCTCAGCTTCTTTTCTCAACGCGGCTGCCAGATCTAACTTACCTGTTGCGTCTTCGAGACTCTTAAAATACTCCCTCTGTTCTCTAAAAAAATCGCGACCTTGCGGCTCAAGCATTCGAGCGAGCGCCTGCAATCTGAAGAAAGTTTTACGCATATCTTCCTTCATCATAAGTTTTGTTTTTTCGACATCCGAAAGATTTTTGTTTTTAACGAAAAAATCTTCCAATACATCTAGTGGCTTCTCAACAGCAGATTGCGCCCAAGAGGTGTGCGCCGACACCTTTGAAAACACCTGTGCGCAACGTTGTTGTGCCTCTCCAAAAGAGGCCGCGAGGAGAACAAACAGAGAAAGAAGAAGGCCCTTGTTTCTTATCACGCGTGTTCACCTTGCCCTAACAAGACGAAATCCGAAAAGATAAGCACCATATAAAGGATTAGCAAAACCACGACTTGATGAGCGGACATGGCGAGCGAGACTTGTACGATTCCCGCCTCTGATAACTTTGTTTGGCCCCGCTTCGTAGTTGTCTTGAACCCATTCGCTCACATTGCCATGCATATCGTATAAACCCCAAGCATTCGGTCGCAGGCTAGCAACCCGTGATGGAAATCGGCTCGTAGAATTGTCTTTGTACCAGCCATAATTTTTGAGCTCATCAATATCATTTCCAAAGCAGAAATCAGAATCTGTACCCGCACGCGCTGCATATTCCCACTCTTCTTCAGTGGGAAGGCGATAGGCATAACCATCGTTTTTTTTGTTCAACTTTGTAATATAGTCCTGAGCAAGCTTCCACGAAACCGCATCAACGGGATGATTCGGACAGATGCCAACTTGTCCAACACTAACAAAGTCCTCGGGGCATGCCTTCGACAAATCTCGCCCAAGGCGAGAGGGATTTTCACCCATAACTTTGTACCACTGCCCCTGAGTGACCTCCGTTGTCTGAATTTCAAAACCTTGCGATATTATGACCTTATGTAGAGGCGTATTCACACGGAAGGGCCCCTCAAATAGAATATCATCAATTGAGAAGGCTCGCCCCATCTCAAACTCACCGGGATCCACAGCTACGAATGCCGCCGTCTCGCCCAAGTTTGCACTAGCAAGAATTGTCACAGGTGACCAAAAAACGGCACCTAAAAATAGGGTTGTAATATGGATAAATCTCACATCAAGCCTTCCGTAACAGGTTTGATGGAGTGTTTTGCAAGAACTGCCCCCTTTAAAGGAGGCTATTTTTACCGTGCGTATCGTCTGTTAACAGACTCACGGATCTCAGCACCTTCGATACTGAGGCGAGTCCAAGGAATCGCACGAAGACGTTCTGGCTCAATGAGCTCTTCAGTCTCCTCGCAAACCCCAAAGCTCCCGCTTTCGATGCGCCCTAAAGCACTTTCGATTTCAAAAAGCTGATTACGAAGACGCTCATGCATATTGAGAAACTCAGCCTCCGCCAAGACGCGGACAGTTTGGTCGGCTTCGTCGCCTCCCTTATCCTCATTATCAAGATTCATACGAGCTTCTTTGACTCGATTCAAAATATCCATCTTCGCTTGAATCAATTTCTGTCTGCACTCGCTGACCAGTTTTTCTGATACGTGCGATGTTTGATGTGCCATCTCTACCCCCTCGATTATTCCCTCAATTTCGAAGTGCCAATTTGGAACTGACCTATTAATCACCGGGCTTGTAATTTTTGCAAGAGAAAATCTTAAATTAACTTAAAATTAAATAACTCGCTGATTCTAGTAGCAAAACCACGTCGCTATTGTGGGTTCAACAGAGCTTCGCTTTTCACTCTGCAGAATCTCTTAGAACATCTTAAATTCAATGAATGGCGAGAGCCCATTTATGTATAAATTTGCATCGCGTCATAAGCCTAGACCTTGGCTCAAATTAATCAAGCTGATAGTCCCTTGCTAATGAAAATATGTGGTCTGCTTTTATGTTTCTGTATCCTGCTCGCCCCGTGGTTGCCCGCGCAGAGCTTAGCAGTTTCAACCAACCCCAATCTTCTGTTGGGTCGATGGTTTCAACCCTGCACAAAGGGCGCTGTTAAAACCGAAAGCTTTCGCGACCTCGATGTGGCGCTCACTGAAATGTACTTTCTCGATAAAGATTGTAGACGGCCGTCGATAATCCTCATCAACGAGGGGGGCTACTGGTTACCAGGTGGCAACCATATCGATTTTCAGTTTACGTCCATTCGAGCCCGACTCATGAGCGCGGTCGCCGTCAACGACTTCAATCGACGTAAAGTTTGTGATTTTGATGATTGGCTGCTTGGCACTGAAAAGGAAATCTCCGGACGGTCTTGTGAGATTTTTTATGTGGGAATCCCCCAAAGACTCCCGACCGTCGGAGAAATGAGATACGGCATCTATCAACTTCAAGAAGATCGCCTCTCATTCGGAAAACTAAGTCGCGATAAAGACGCGACAACCCCTGACAAACGCCCCACGGATTATAATTCTCGTTTTTACACGAGAATTCCCCGCGTAAGACCTTAGTGCTTTTTGGCTTTAATACACTCAATGGCTTTTGCGATCACTTGATCTGAAGCCTGATTCAACTTTTCATTGAGTTTCTGAGAGTTCTGACCGCGAACACGAAAAGCTTTGGCGCTTTCATTCATATTATTAACTGCTTCTTTTGTTACCGGTTGCCCCATTGCTGCACTGGTATTGAGAGTTCCGGAGTAGTCCTCAAGAATTGTCGCGAAGGTTTCATGATTAGAAATGAGACTTTGAGTTATCGTAGTTCTAGCGTTCTGCATCGCTCTGAGATCATTCACAACTTCTGTGCAATCTGCCGAAGCCGCAGCTGACTGAGCAATTACCAAAGAAGACACCATCACTACCAACAAAACCTTTGCCATACACAGAACTCCCTAAAGACTATAGCTTTGACTGCTGTTGGAAATCTCTAAAGCAAGGTCCCTGCCAAGATTATGGCCGCTCTATAAGGGCTGTATTGCATCTGGAGGAGTCTTTATTGGGGAGCCTTGAGAAATTTTTCAAACTCGTCTTTGGTTTCGCCAGAGGTATAAGGCATCAAAAGACGCGTAACATGACGTATTCCACGCTCTACACTCTTTTTGCCTGGGCTTTTTTCGGCACTTTCAAAAAACTGCAAGAAGGTCGTCGCCATGGCCAAAAGAGCTTCCGAAATGTATTCCATCTCGACGGGATCTGTAATCTGAATCATCTTTCCTTCGCGAACCCAGCGACGGTACAAGACATCCATCAATTTCATCATTTTCTGAATATGCGCGCGCCACATTTTCGCCAGAGCTGAATCTTTGCGCCGGAGAGAGTACATCTCTCGATGAAAAAACCGATACTTCCAATAAAGCCCAAAATTTTCATCAATGAAGTCCAGGGGGCTCTTCGAAACATTTTTTGGAAATCTCCAAACTTGATAAGTTTCTTTCGTCATGCGCTTAAAAAGCTCTAGCAGAATTTCTTCTTTGTTGTCGTAATGAAAGTAGAGATTGCCAGGGCTGATTTCCATCGCTTTAGCGATATGATTCGTTGTCACAGAAACCACCCCAGATCTGTTGAACAAGTCGAGGGAGGTAACAAGAATGCGCTCTTTAGTTTTCATGGGTCCCCTGATATTATTTTTTTATGCATGTGTCACCAGCTTTCCAAGCCAAAAGACTAGATATCCCTTTTCGCCGCCGAATCGGCCACAGGCCTTGTTTGTAGAAGACTCTTAGTGGTAGACTGAATCAATGACAGCGAAAAATTCATTCCGATCGGCTAAGTTACTAAAATTCTTACTCATTCCAGTTGTGATATCGCTATCCGCCTTTCTTTTTTTTAGATCGAGCCCCCGCGAAGAGGTCGTCCGCGAAGAAAAGCTAAAAAGCCAGCTCGAACAGAGAACTATAATTTCAAAAACAATCGGCGACACCATCCGCAGCAATAAACTTTTAGACTCTATTGAAATTGCTTGGGATGAAAAGATCATCAAAGCAAAAGTAGACTTAAGCATCGATCCTGAAATGCAAAAAGAGGCCGAGCGGCTCTTAAAAAGCTATAAGCCAGACTATGCAGCTATTTTTGTAATGGATGCCCTCACGGGTCGTGTCCTTGCTATGACTAGCTTTCAAAAAGACAACCCACAGGCCGAAAATTGGAACCTCAAATCCAATTTCCCAGCGGCTTCTGTTTTCAAGGTGATTACCGCTACGGCTGCTGTTGATAAGGCCGGAATTTCGCCACAGCATAAAATCAACTTCAATGGGGGCAATTACACCCTGTATAGAAAAAATGTGATGTCCGACAAAGTCACCAAATGGACAAGAGCAATCACCCTAAAAGAAGCTTTCGCCCGCTCAATCAACACGGCGTTTGGCCGCCTCAGTCTCGAAAACCTCCACCCAGTTGATATTAATGAATATGCTACGCGGTTTATGTTCAACCAAGAAATCCCATCAGACTTTCCGGTTGAAATGGGTGTCGCCTATGTGCCGCCAGAAAAAAGCTTTGAGCTCACCGAAGTGGCCTCTGGCTACAATAAAACAAACCGCATGAGCCCAGTTCAAGGAGCTATGATTGCTGCTGCTGTCGCAAATCACGGAAAAATGATGATTCCTTATCTTGTGAACTCCTTGCAAGACGAGCAGGGTAAAGCGTTCTACAAAGCCGAGCCCCTGGATAATGGCCACATCATGACTTCAGAATCGGCCGCGAAAGTACGAGAATTGATGGAGGGAACCGTCACCTCAGGGACCTCTCGCAAATCATTTAGAAATCTTGTGCGCAATAAAAAGTTTAAAGCGATCGAAATGGGCGGAAAAACCGGCCACCTGACAGCCGAAAATCCACGCGGACGCGTCGACTGGTTTGTTGGCTATGCAATGGACGACACCAACAGCATTGCTATTGCCGCCGTTTCTATCAACAAAGAGAAATGGACTGTGAAATCCGCCGAGCTCGGCCAATCAATGTTTAAAAAATATTTTGGCCCTATTATTCAAGAACGCATTATTTCTTCGCAAAGCAATTAGAAATTATCCTCGCTCCCACTGCCCTTCGCCTTTGTATGCGTTATTTCTATTGGCGTGACATCCACAACCTCCGCATCACGCTCATAGGGTGGTTCATATCCTGGCCCCGCCGCCTGTTGTGAGCCAAAGTTTACAAATGCAAATGAGGACTTACTAATGCGTTTAAAAATGTAGGCTTTAAAAACAAAAATACCAAAATGCCTAGGCCCCGGAATCACCAGAATTAGCCCAATAATCCGAGTTAAAAACAAAGGAACAATCAACAAAAGACTCCCCAACAAAATAGCCCCTCTATGAAGGACCCGATCTGCTGGGAGCTGACCTTGTTGAAAGCCGGCTTGCACGGAGTGAAGCATTTTTCTTCCTGTCACAGAAAAAATAAGAACTCCAACGAGGCTCGGCAGCATGTAAATCAAAAAGACATCCCAGAAGTTATAAAAATGAACCCATGTCGTAAAAATAAGAATCTCGAGAATAAAATAAGGCAATGGAATAAAAAACACGAAGCCTCCTTAATCCTTTAAAGTCGCAACCACAGGGCAGTGATCGGAGCCCTGGATTTGATCCAAAATATCCGCAGATACGAGGTTCTTTTCGAGCCCCTTTGTCAGGCAAATATAGTCGATACGCCAACCTCGGTTTGAGATGCGTGCCAACTCTCGATACGACCACCAAGAAAAACGCTTTTCTTCGTTGGCATGAAATTTCCTAAATGTGTCTACAAATCCCAAATTCAGAAACGAATTAAACCACGCTCGCTCTTCGGGAAGAAAGCCACTCTCCTTTGACAAGCGGACAGGATCGTAAACATCCATTTCTGCCAAGGCTACATTATAATCTCCAACCACAATCACTTCTCGTCCCGCCTTGATTTTCTGCTGCAAATGCTGATTGAGGTCGGCTAAAAACTTTTGCTTGAACTGATGTCTCTCATCTCCGGAGCCGCCATTTGGAAAGTATATATTATAAAGATCAAAGGACCCATGATCAGTAATCATAATCCGCCCCTCAGAAGAATATTCTTCTTGCCCCCAACCACGGCTGTGCCCTCGCGGCTCGATATTTGTAAAAGTGGCTACCCCAGAATACCCTTTACGAACCGCCGAAGACCAAAAATAGTATTTGTATCCCAAATGCCGGGCCTCTTCTTCAACTTGATCTATATGGGCCTTTGTTTCCTGGACACAAAAAATATCAGGCTTCTCAGTCCTAATAAAATCCACCAGCCCTTTCTTATGGCAGGCGCGAATTCCATTTACATTCCAGGTAACAATTTTCACGATCCGCCTCCTCGCGTCCGATCTTCTCTTGACCCCTAAGACTTGCTTTTGCAAAAAGTTGTAGAGACAATAGGGGCTCGCAGGCAAAGGACCAAGTATTAACATTGAGCATTAAGACTTCACCTCTTAACTAGGGACTCATGACTTTAAAAAATAAGTTTATTCTACATTTGCAAAGGTCTTATCGCGAATTTCAAGGAAAGCCCGCTGAGGACCTGAACCTCCTGGTTTCTGAAAATCTACTATCTCCATTCAAAATTAAATTACCGAAAAGCATTTTGCTAGAGGCCGAGCAGGCTGCAAAAACTCTCTTTTCTTTGCGAGAAAGCCCCGCTTACCAAGCATCTTACGCGCAAGAACTGTCAGAACTCGGCCTGTCCGATCCCGGCAATAAGTCCATAGCAATGAGCTACGACTTCCATGTGACAAAAGATAATCAACTCAAGCTCATCGAAGTAAATACCAATGCCGCCTTTTTAACTCTGGGTTATGAAATGTATCAGATGTCGGGCACAAGCTTGCCGATCAGTGATTTTTCGCCCGATGAGATTCGTCTCAATATTGAAAACGAGCTCCGACTTCAAAATAAAACCCTGCCTGTAAATTTAAAAATCGCAATAATCGATGATCGCCCCGAACAACAAAGACTGTTTGTTGAATTTCTTCTTTACGATGCCTATTTTAAAAATTGGGGATGGAGCTCAACTATCCAAGATATCCGCGAAATAGATCTTAATAAAATTGATTTTATCTATAATCGCTTTACTGATTTTCTTTTTTCTAACACCGAAAGCACCTCGCTAAAAAAAGCCTTTAATGATCGAAAGGTTTGTATTTCGCCAAATCCCTACGAGTATTTTCTTTTAGCTGACAAACAACGTATGATCGATTGGTCTAATAGGCAAAACTTGAATTCTTGGGGCCTATCGACGCTCGATCAAGAGCTTATTCTCTCTGTAGTTCCAGAAAGCGTCAGTCTTGATAAAAGCTCCAGTAAAGACATCTGGGCAAAGCGAAAAAAATATTTCTTTAAACCGAAACGAGCCTTTGGTTCAAAAAGCTCTTACAAGGGAGCCTCTATTAGTCGTAAAGTCTTCGACGAAATAGCAAACGGTGAGTTTGTCGCGCAAGAATATATTTCGGCTCCTGAACAAATCTTCGAAACACCGACAGGACCTCAGAGCTTTAAGTATGATCTTCGATGTTATGCCTACCAAGGGCGCCTGCAGCTCGTTGTTGCAAGACTGTACCAAGGACAAGTAACAAACCTGCGAACTCCCTACGGCGGCTTCGCATGTGTTGAATTTTTCTAAATTAGATGCATAATGTTAAGTAGACCCATGTCTAGAACTATGTTGTCTCATTTAAGTACGCGCAACTTTAGCCGATATATATTTTGGCTGGATGCCTTTCACAAAGGATTTAAATAAAGATGCGTACTAAAACCTCCGTCGCAAAAAAACCTCAAGAATCAGAAGATCTCTATGCGGCGTTTTGTAAACTGGACGGACAGCACCCTTGGATGGAACAGGTCCCCGAAGGTTTTGTCGCCTATCGAGTGCGCCAGCTAGAAGCCGGAAAAGTCGCCTATTTTAATTTTGTCTTGGCAAAAGAAATGGGACTCATTGATTCCAAACACCCTCATAAGTTAAACGAGGCCCTTGAAAAACAAATCATCGAGACCTTCTCAATTCAGATCATCAATGAATACGATGAGCTGACTAAAAAACGCATTTCGGCCGAATCTATTCGCCCTCATAAATATATGGCCACACGCTACCTCCAACTCCAACACTCAAATAAAAAGGGCAAAACATCTGGAGATGGAAGGGGCATTTGGAACGGAACTATCCAACACCGCGGAATGACTTGGGACGTTTCAAGCCGCGGAACTGGCGTTACCTGCCTAGCTCCTGGTGCCGTTGAAGCCAATAAACCCCTGAAAACTGGCGGCACCGAATTTGGTTATGGCTGTGGACTTGCTGAAATCGACGAGCTCCTTGGCGCCGCTATCCTCGCTGAAATCATGCATCTTCAAGGTGTTCCTACTGAGAGAGTTCTCTGCGTGATCGATCTTGGAAAGGGATATGGGATCGGTGTTCGCGCCGCCCCTAATCTTATACGCCCAGCCCATTTATTTTTATATCTCAAGCAAGAACGCCATACAGAATTAAAAGCGGCGACTAATTACTTTTTAGAGCGTCAGGTAAATAATAAAAAATGGCAACTCAAGGCAAAGCCAAATTCGAATGCGGCCTACGATGAAATGGCCGAAATTATTTGCCAGTCCTTCGCGAAGTTTACAGCGACCCTCGACATTGATTATGTTTTCGCCTGGCTCGACTGGGATGGAGACAACGTCCTCGCTGATGCTGGCATTATCGATTATGGCAGCGTCCGTCAGTTTGGAATTCGCCATGATAAGTATCGCTACGACGACGTCGAGCGATTTTCTACCAACCTCAATGAGCAGCGCCTTAAGGCTCGATTGCTAGTTCAGGTGTTTGTGCAAATGGTAGACTACCTCAAAACTCACAAGAGAAAACCGTTAAAAGTCTTTTCAAATCACCCGACTGTACAAAAATTTAACAAATATTTTGCCAAATATCGCAGCGAACGATTGCTCTTCCGTATGGGCTTCAATCAAATTCAGAGAGAAAATGTTCTAAAAGTGAGGCCTGAGCTCTTTGAGCAATTTGATAAAGTTTTTTGTTATCTTGAGAGAGCCAAGGTGAGCGGGGCTCAAATCAAGGTCGCAGATGGAGTAAACCACCCCGCATTATTCAATATGCGAAATATTCTAGGGTTTTTGCCACAGTACTATATGAATAAAGCAAACTTTCAAAGCGCTCACCTTCCGGAAGAGGAGTTTTTTAAGTTAATCATCTCCAGCTTCGCAAAATCAAAAGATGCGCAGCTCGGAGAAAAACAAAGACTTGCAATCTCTCGCTTTCAAAATCTTTACAAAGAACTTATTGCCGTCGCTTCGTCAAAAGGAAAACCAGAACATATTTTGAAGGGAATTGCATTAAGAGCACAGGCCCTAAATTCTGAAAAGAGAATTACCGGCAATGCTCTGATCGAAATCGTCAATCAAATGCTTGCCGAAAAAAAGCGAGGCCTTTCGCATGATCAAATTCAAAATGTTGTGGATCGCTTTATTCACGACCACTTGAATTTGCCAGAAGCCCCGATAAGTCGGCACCACCGAAATGCCCTCACGGCCCCGCTGGTCAAAAATGATTTGTATTCTCGGCTTCTAAACCTTGTGGCTGATCATAAAGAAGATATTTAGTCCCTACTGAACTTTAAACCATTCAATGCCGTCAACAGCTGATTTGGGTTGATAGGCCTCGGCCTTTTCGCTGTATTTGATCTCCCGCCAGCCCAAACTTTGAAATATTGGACTGTCGATTTCGCGCCGACTGATCAAATCATAAATATTATTGACCTGATTCAGCGCTTCTTTTCTCATTAATAAAGAGGGTATGTGAAATTGAATAAACCCTACGTTTTTATTTTGAGAGCCGAAACCCTCAGGGCCATCAGACAGATATCTGCTCAAGTCCAGCTTGCTATTCGCGCACGTATTCACAATCATCAATTTGTCAGTGAGATTCGCAAAGCTCCAAACTAAGTTAAAGTCATAATGCCCGCAGCGTCCGTAAACTGTTCTATCCGCCCTCAAGTTCTCAAGAGAATGCCAAGGAATAGGATAAACTGAGGGCAGCATCCATAATTTCTCTCGATCTTTTATGGCAATTTTTATTTTTGGATTCTTTTTTGAAAGAGTCTGTAAGTGAGTAAATAAGTTGGAGGTCGAAAGAATTTTTTCATCACTTATATAAAGCAAGTCAAATTGCGCTCCTCCGAAGGCTTCCCTGAAACCAAATCGTCCTAAACTATTTGCGACCAACGTGACAAAAACCCGATGTGAGTCTGAGTACTGAGTCAAATACGAGCTCGTCAAAAAATAATTGATGTTTTTAATTGCCTCTGAAGCCTCACCCAGGGGATTTGAATCTGGAATAATTCCTCCGGTACGAACTAGCGGAAGCTCTGGGATGTGCTCCGTCGATATTAACTCTTTTAGTAATCGCACAAATTGATACTGATCTCTAAACCCCAAGGAGCGATAAGCCTCAACCCAAGAAGAAACGAGAAGGGGTCTTACACTGAGTTCTAAAATTTCTTCGCTCTTTATTCCGCGACTGCCATTCGCATCAGAGCAGAATAAATAATGTTCAGAGCGCTTCCAGGGCGATTGGCAATAGGACTGATTCGACTTTAAAACTTGGGGCCAGCGAGATCCCTTGAGCTTTGTTTGCAAGCCACGAAAAGGATCCTCGATCTTTAAACTTCCCTTTATCAGGTAGATCATAAAATCCGTAAAAACCTCTTCAAACAAACCTTCATACGCGAAGAGGTTCTGAGCCTTTTCGCGGTACCATTTTTTTAACAGGGCCTTTTCTAAATGCCCGCGAGCTTGGAGCAGCTTCTCACTTATAAACAATGTGTTGCCCTCGATAGCAAATTGGCTTGAATTTGCTGAAAGGATCACGATGCGCAGGCGGGATTGAGGCGGCGATATCTTTTGCAAAAACATTTCAACCTGTTGGATACGCGCTTCAATACGGGGAATCTGTTCAGAAAAATACGAGCTGTAAGGCACATGGTGATTTTGACTGCACTGAAAAATAGACTCCGGGCCTCTGTCTATTCTTTCAACAACCCTGGAGTCTATACATAGTGGCCGACGCGACAAATACACCATACTCAGTGTAAGTACGCATAATAAGGCCACTAAAAATGGAAGTACCCAGCGAAAATTCATAGATAGAAAGCAACTTGCAAGACGCGGACCCTAGAATTTACCCAGAGGCTTAAGGCATCCAACTTTGCCGACCCTCGTTGGCAAAGGATGTTCAACCTTTTCAGCGAGCCACGGATTCATGGCAACCAGTTGGTCCAACTTTATACCAGTTTCAATACCCATTCCCAGAAACATATAAACAACATCTTCGGTCGACACATTTCCAGCGGCACCAGGTGCATAGGGGCAACCGCCCAATCCGCCAACACTTGAATCAAAAATACGAACTCCCGAATTAAATGCCGTCACGATATTAGCTAACGCCTGACCTCGGGTATCATGAAAATGCGCTGCCAATTTTTTTACCGGGACCACTTTTTTTAATTTTTTAAACAAGCTCTGTACCTGGCCCGGTGTTGCAACGCCGATAGTGTCACCAATCGAAATTTCATAACAGCCTAGAGCCAGCAATCGTTTAGCTAATTTGACGACTTTTTCTTCAGAAACTTTGCCCTCAAAAGGACAACCAAAGCAGGTGCTTAGGTAGCCTCGAATCTTGATTTTTTTCTTTTTCGCCATTGCTATGACTGGCTCAAAGCGAGCAAAGCTTTCATCAATACTGCAATTGATATTCTTTTTTGAAAATGACTCGCTGGCCGCAGCAAAAATCGCGATCTCGCGAATGCCTGTTTCAAGAGCCATAGTCATGCCTATTTCATTTGGAACTAAAACAGAAAGTCCAATCTGTTTCGGGATTTTATTTTCTTTCTGCAGTTTTAAAGCAGCACGAGTGAGCTCATTAGAGCCTGCCATTTGTGGCACCCACTTTGGTGAAACAAATGCCCCGATTTCGATACGACGGAGACCTGAACTCACTAACTTTTCCAAGAGCTCTAAGCGTGTCGAAGTGCTCAACGTTACTTTTTCGTTTTGCAATCCATCCCTGAGGCCCATCTCAACGATTGTGACTTTCTGCTTTGCCATCGTTAACTCTTTGCCACTTCAATGTGGACGAGGACCTTGCCCAAAATAACTTGTTCGCCAACTTGCCCTTGAATAAGGGCTACCTTCCCCGCCACCTCAGCTTTTAGAGTATACTCCATTTTCATTGCCTCCATCACCAAAACAGCTTGGCCTTTCTCGATTTGTTGCTCTGGGATTACAAGTATTTTGGTAATTTTACCGGGCATAGGGGCAATGATTTTATCTGAGGACCCGCCCACTCCCACCTTTCGCGCCTTTCGCCCCTGAGGCTGTGCTTCGACAGAAAAAGTTCTACCGTTATGATGAACCCAGATTGTGTTCTTTAAAAGCTGGGCTTCTGCAAAGTAATCAACACCTTGATGACGAACTTTCACTTGCATCAGACACCTCTCCAATACGCTTGCCAAGGGGACTGTCCGCCGGAAACAGCTGCTGCCGCGAGCGTCCGCGAGCGGGAATGTTGAGTGACAGTTTCGATGATTTTTCTTTCTACCTCAGACAATGCAGGGGCCGCTAAGGGCTCTGCAAAGTTTGTTTCAATAAAGCGTGTTGTCATCGTTCCATCAACAAATTGTCTGTGACTCAAAATTTCAATCAAATAGGGAATATTTGTATGCACGCCGAAAACAACTGAGTCCTTTAAAACACGAACCATTTTTTGAATGGCACGTTGCCGAGTCTCGTCCCAGACAATAACTTTTGCAATCATTGGATCGTAAAACGGGGTGATTTCATCGCCCTCTTCAAAGCCATATTCATAACGACGACCTGGGCCCTCGGGCCATGCCACCTTTCCGAGAATGCCCGTACTAGGAACTCCGCCGAGATATGGATTTTCGGCATAGATGCGGCACTCAATGGAATGCCCCTGGGGAATACGCACCTGCAGAGGGTTAAAAACAAACTCTCCCTGGGCGGTCAGAATTTGTGCTTTTACTAGGTCGACCCCCAAAACCATTTCCGTCACAGGATGCTCAACCTGCAATCGCGTATTCACCTCAAGTAGATAAAACTCTCCATCCTGAAGAAGAAACTCCACTGTGCCGGCTCCCCGGTAATTTCCTAATTGGGCAATCGCAATGGCGGCCTCTCCCATTCTTCGTCGCAGCTCTTCTGTCAGGGATGGAGAAGTCGCTTCTTCAATAATTTTTTGATGTCGGCGTTGAACAGAGCACTCTCGATCATAAAAGTGCTTTACCTGCCCTGTGGCATCTCCAAAAATTTGAAATTCGATATGCTTTGCTCGATCCAGGTATTTCTCAAGAAACACCTTCGGGGAGCCAAAAGCAGACATAGCTTCGCGCTGGGCAGATTCGATAAGTTCCCGCGCATCGATGAGGTCGCGAATCAGTTTCATGCCGCGACCGCCGCCTCCAGCCGCCGCTTTGACGATGACCGGGAGGCCGATCGCTTCGACTTCAGTAATTAGGTGCGACACTTCTTGTTGTTCGCCTTCATAGCCTGGAACTAAAGGAAGACCAGCTTTTTTTGCAAGAGCCTTGCAATGAACTTTGTCACCCAAAAGACGAATCGTTTTAGGCGAAGGCCCAATAAATACTAAACCAGCTTTTTCGCAGGCTTCAGCAAAATCGGCATTTTCGGATAAAAAACCAAATCCAGGATGTATCGCTTCGGCTCCTCCCGCTAGGGCTCCCTCAATATTGGATTCAATACTTAAATAACTCTTCCCTGTCTCCGCAGGACCTATACAAATCGTCTTTGTCGCGAGCCTGTAGGCGCGAGATTTAATATCTGCCTCAGAATGCAAGAGAACTGTCTCAATCCCTAACTCCTCACAGGCTTTTATAATTCGAACTGCCACCTCTCCGCGATTGGCGATAGCAATTCTTCTAAATTTTTTCATGAGTGACTTCTCCAATGCGGGCTTCTTTTTTCTAAAAAACTTTTCAGTCCTTCTTGCCCCTCTTTGCTAACTCTTCGCTCTGCAATAAGTTGGGTTGTGCATTCACGTTGCTCTGACCATTTCAGGTTTGGCAAATTATTTAAAAGTTTTTTTGTCTCGCGAACAGCTTCAGGACCGCAGTTGTTCAGTTGTTCAAGTACCTGACCAAGTTTGTTCGAAAACTCTGAGGCCGCTACCACCTGGTGGACAAGGCCCATATCAAGCGCCTGCTCAGCAGAAAAGACGGCACCTGAAATCATAAGATATCTCACCTTACCCGGCGAAACTTTGAGGTTAACAAAAGAACTTATAACTGCTGGAGCAATCCCCAGCTTAACCTCGCTAAAACAAAACTGAGCTGCCGGATCGGCGATAACATAATCACAACAAGCGACCAGACCAAGGGCCCCGCCAAAAGCAGCCCCCTGAACAAGGCCCACAACTGGCAAAGTGCAGTTTGCAATCGTCTCAAACATTGAAAATAATTTTTCAGAATCTTCGCGGTTTTGATCGATGGTGTAATCCACCATCTCTTTCATCCAGTTCAGATCTGCACCAGCACAAAATGTCTTTCCTTCGCCCTGCAAAACAACAGCCCTGAGATTCCTCCGCTGCGTAAGGCCTGCAAATATCCTGGTAATTTCTTGTATCATGCGCGGATCAAAAGCATTTCGAATCTCTGGCCGATTTAGTTTTACAAACGCAATGTGATTTTCTTCATTTACTTCAACTAATTTCATCATTACATCCTTAAGACGCCTTGGGTTTGCGGTCCCCATTCTTTATTAAGGCTGGCACTAATACCTAAAGCCAAAACTCGGCGCGTATCTACAGGGTCGATAATCCCGTCATCCCATATTCTTGCGGATGAATAATAAGCAGAACTTTCACGATCATACTTATCCAAAGTCGGTTGTTTGAACTCTGCCTGCTCTTGCGAGCTCATTGTATTACCCTTTAGAGCCATCTGATCCAACTTGACAGTCAGAAGCACATTCGCAGCTTGCTCTCCTCCCATAACGCTGATTTTTGCATTAGGCCACATCCACAATTGGCGCGGTTGATATGCCCGTCCGCACATTCCATAGTTTCCGGCCCCATAGGAGCCACCGATGACAACTGTGAACTTCGGTACCCTGGCGTTCGACACGGCCATCACCATCTTCGCACCATGTTTAGCAATACCCTCATTTTCATATTTCTGGCCCACCATAAATCCCGTGATGTTTTGCAAAAAAACCAACGGAACTTCTCGCTGCTCACAAAGTTCAATAAAATGCGCCGCCTTCAGCGCGCTTTCGCTGAATAACACTCCGTTATTTGCTATAATTCCCACGGGCATTCCCCAAATATGGGCAAAACCTGTCACCAAAGTTTTTCCATACAAAGGCTTAAATTCATGCAAACGAGATCCATCCACAATGCGCGCAATCACTTCACGAACATCAAATGGAATACGCGAGTCTCGTGGAATCAGTCCATAAATCTCTTTTGGCTCGTACAAGGGTTCCTCGATCGGTTGAATCTTCAAAGTGACCTTCTGCCGATGATTTAAGTGAGCCACGATCGAACGAGTCAGCTCTATCGCGTGCAGATCGTCTTCGGCAAAATGATCAGTTACACCACTGATCTCACAGTGCACACGCGCTCCCCCTAAATCCTGGGCATCGACAACTTCGCCTGTTGCAGCCCTTACGAGAGGAGGCCCTCCTAAAAATATCGTGCCATTATCTTTCACGATAATGTTCTCGTCACTCATCGCGGGAACATAGGCTCCGCCAGCGGTGCAAGAACCCATGACTACTGAAATTTGCGGAATATTTTGCGCGCTCATTCGCGCTTGGTTGTAGAAAATTCTACCGAAATGATCGCGGTCAGGAAACACTTTCGCCTGAAGTGGCAAAAAAGCTCCGCCCGAGTCGACTAAATAAATACATGGCAGGCCATTTTCCATAGCAATCTCTTGGGCACGTAAATGCTTCTTTACAGTCATCGGAAAGTAGGTCCCGCCCTTAACTGTGGCATCGTTAGCAACAATCATGCATTCTGTTCCGTGAATCATTCCTATTCCAGTAATGATTCCCGCGCCAGGAGCTTGCCCTTCGTACATTTCCCATGCTGCTAAGGTTGAAAATTCTAAGAAGGCCGTTCCAGAATCTAGTATGCCATCAATTCTTTCACGTGCCGTGAGCTTACCCCGAGACTTGTGCTTTTTCATCGCCTCTTCGCCGCCGCCCAACTTAACTTGATCCACCCGAGCTCTCCACTCTTGAATCTGCGACAACAAAGCCTCCGAATTGGCTTTAAAATCACTTGAGGTGATATCAACACTACTCTCGATTATTTCCACGAAATCTCCTTAGGGTGCATATAGCTCAGGTGTGTGTATCAGTTGCAGCGTGAGGTAAACCTCAGCCACGGACTTCTCTTTTTGGTCATAAAAATGCAAAGAAACTTCGGTACCTGCAACTTGGCTTCTCCGAAGATCCGCAAGAACTGTCTCGACCTGCATTTCAGTTAATTCCATTCGCACTCGAACATCTCCCTTGTATTCCTGCAAAACACGAAAGGAACTGTCTTTCAAATGAACTTTGAACCCGCCAAGTGGAGCATGCCGCAACCACAATAGCCGAGAGGCCTCAAGGGCCGCAGTAAACAAAGCCCCTTCATGAATACGCCCCTCGTCATCCTCATTGCGGGTTCGTGTGGGAATGACCAATTCGACATGACGATCTGACAACCGGCTGACACGAAATCCCATTCCCGCCGAAAAAGGACGCATAAGATCTAAGGCATAACTTAAGGCCGCTCGAGTCGACTTAGGAGCAACCCCTTCAAACAGGGCCGCCAAATCCGTCGGGCGGAGACTGAGCCCTCTCTCCCTTAGATTTTTTTCGATATTTTTTCGAAGTGTTGAAAGCATAGGGCCCCCTTTTCACTCCACTTAATGTTGAAAATTACGAAATATCATGCTCCTATGTGGATGTCTAACTCTAGAGAGGGAGCGCCTGCCTATGAAGAAAATTATCAGCTTGATTGTTTTCACGACAACTTTGGTTTGGACGTGGAATATCATTCATAGTTCCCAGGCGATTGGCTTTGAGACGCACTCCGGCATCCAGGAGAAGCTCGCTGAAATGATTAAACAGACCGTGCTTACAAAAAAGCCAAATGCCAAAAATTTTAGAATCGCCCGCCTGTGGACCGAATCCTTAAGTGATACAAAGGTCCGTGCCGTTTTTGCCTATGAGTTTTCAGAAGTGGTTGAGGGCAATGAAAATACAGAGCAAACTGTCGAAGGAGAAGCCGTGCTCTTTCGCGAGCCTAAAGACGAAACCAATATCGACAAATGGGTTCTTCAAAGCGTCCGCACTAC
>JAMIQD010000259.1:0-3427 GCA_035914755.1 Pseudobdellovibrionaceae bacterium
CATGGAAGTTGGCTTAACGTTGCAGAATGTGAGCTAAGCGTACTTACCAGACAATGCTTGAAAAAAAGAATTGCTGAGCTTGAAACTTTGAGGAAAATAGCAAAAAAATGGGAGACCAATAGAAATTCAATGCAGAAGGGTATCTCGTGGCAGTTCAATATTGAAAACTCAAGAGCCAAGCTGAAATCACTCTACCCTATAATTCAAATGTGACAGAGGACTAGTCCTTTGTCACATTTGAATTACAGGCTCAATCAAGTTGAACATCTAACAGGCTTGCCAGACACGGTAAGGGCGCAGGCGGGCTTCTCATGAGCGAAACTTCGAGCCAGGCACTTTTTGACGCAGAGCCATAGCTATTAGCAGATGCTCTAGTCTGGTGAGAGTGTAGCGAATGAGATCACGCCGAAAGCCCGACGTAGGCAGTATAAACTAATTTCAATTCTTGAACTCTTATGTGACAGAGGACTAGTCCTCTGTCACATTTGAATTATAGGGTAGAGTGATTTCAGCTTTATTCTTGAGTTTTCAACGGTGAACTGCCAAGAAACACCCTTCTGCATTGAGTTTCTGTTGACCTCCCATTTTTTTGTTATTTTCCTCAAAGTTTCAAGTTCAGCAATTCTTTTTTTCAGACACTGCCTGGTAAGTGTACTTAGCTCACATTCTGCTATGTTAAGCCAACTTCCATGCTTGGGAGTGTGGTGAATCTCCAATCTTCGGGATAATCTTAGCGCCTCGGCAGGCGAAAAAGCTTTATACAAAGATCCTACGCAGTGGGTATTCAGATTATCGCAAACCAAAATCACCTTGTCTCTGTCTGAATAGTCGTTGTCTAGAAGGTCCTTAACTTCTTGGGCCCAATCCAAAGCGGTTCTTCGCTCTCTGACACTTGTCTTTCTCCAGTTTCCAAGAGCGTCAACAAAGATAAAAATTGAAGCTGTGCCATGCCGCTGATACTCGTAGTCTTCACGTTCTATTTGCCCGGGTTTCATTGGCAAGTATTCACGAGAGTCCGACAACCGTTGAAATGGTTGTTCATCCATGTTTACTACAGGCCTGGAGTAATTGTAAGGGCGACTGTAAATCTCTAGAATGTCTTCCATGGCCGCAACAAAATCGGCATTGGCTTTGGGTGGGATACACCAACTTCTTTTAAGGTGAGGCTTTAAATCGTTTTTTTAAAAGACGACGAACCGTTTCATGCGAAATTGACTCTACGATTTCAAGCTCTACCAAACGATTTGCTATAAGACGGAGAGACCAGTTTCCAGAATCATCAGCCTCTGATTTCTTTGAACAGGCAACTGCGATAATGTGCGCCTCTTTTTCACCGTCAAAAGTTGGCTTGCGTGACGGCTCTGCCTGCTTTTTCCTTCGAATTGCCCCATAAAGACCGCGCTCAACAAAATGCTTTCGAATGTTGGCTATTGTGGTTATAGTACAGCGAAGAGCCAGAGCAATTTCTTCATCTGGAAGAGCCGGTCCATTTAAGTCAGACATTAACAAGGCTTGCTTCCTTCTTAATTCTAAGACAGAAGCTTGGCCGCCGCGCAAAGACTGATCTAGTTCTTTACGCTGCTTTGCTGAAAGTCGCACATCAAAACGCTTTTTCACGTTGCCTCCCTTAATAACGAAGGTTTGAAGGGTAAAACCAGTTACACATTAGAAGGTACGACAACAGAAAAAAAAGTACAAGCCTATTCTTAAACTCTTGTGTGACAGAGGACTAGTGCTTTGTCAAAGTTGAATTTGCGGATAAAGTGATTTCAGTTTAATCCTGGCATCTTGAGTTGAGAACTGCCAGTCTACGGCTTTCTGAATTTTGTTTCGACAATCGGTCCATGCCGTCACTATTTCATCCAGTTTCTCAATGGTTGGAATCCTCTGCTGCAGGCTCTGCCGGGTAAGAGCACTAAGTTCGCATTCAGCTACATTCAGCCAGCTTCCGTGCTTGGGAGTAAAATGAATCTCAAGTCGCTTCGCCAGTTCTCTGGCTTTTTCTGCCGGAAAGGCTTTGTAAAGTGAACTCAAGGAATGTGTGTTGAGGTTATCGCAGATGAGCACTATTTTTTCAACGTGCGAAAAATCTTCCTCAAGAAGTGACCTCACTTCCTCTGCCCAGTCTTCTGCTGTGCGTCGTTCCCGGACGCTAGTCCGCCTCCACCTTCCTAATGGCTCAGAAAACATGAAAATCGAAGCCGTTCCGCAGCGTTCGTATTCATAGTCTTCACGCAACTCTGCTCCCGGACGCATTGGAAGAAGTTCGCGAGTGTTCGCCAGCCTCTGATATGGTTGCTCGTCCATTGTAATAACTGGTCGGGCAGGATCATATGGGAGGTGATAGAGGTCGAGAATATCCTCCATGCAGGCAACAAATGCTGCATTCTCTCGCGGGGGAATGCACCACTGCTTCTTCAAGTGAGGCTTAAGTTCGCTTTTTTTAAAATGGACCGCACGGTTTCGTGGGACAAACTATCTGCGATTTCCAGTTCAACGGCTCTTTCAGACAGCAAACGGAGAGTCCAGCGAGACACCCCCTTGGGAGCTTCTGAACAGGCCAAGGCAATGATCTTGGCTTCCCCTTTTCCGTCTAGAACCTTGCAGTGAGAAGGACGATCTTGCTTCTTCCGGGATATGGATCCTTCAAAACCTCGTTCCAAAAATCGTTTCTGGACATTTAAAATACTACTGGGGGAGCAACTAAGAGCTGAAGCGATTTCCTTGTCAGAGTAACAAGGACCATTGGCATCAGTCATTAGAAGAATTCGCATTCTTCTAAATTCAAGTGCAGAGCCTCTTCCGCCGCGAAGAGCCTTCTTCAGAAAATTTCGCTGTGTCTCAGAAAGCTTAACCACAAACTGCTTTTTTTGGCCCACGATGCCCTCCTTTTGTTGCCCTGCTCAAAAACAGGGTTCAAAGAAGATGATCCCTCAGATGGGAAAAAAGTACAAGCTTTTTCTTGTGGTTCAACTTTGACAGACCACTACTGCCTTGTTAAAGTTGAGTTTAAGGATTAAAAATTGATCGGTCTCTTAGCCGGGCTCTCGGCAGAATCCCATTCGCTACAGCTATCGACAGACGAAACTTTGAGGTAAGAGCTATCGTGATTGCGTCAAAATCGCCTGTCTCAAAGCTTTCGCGACTGGGAAACCTGCCTACGCCCTCGCAAAAATTGCTTTTAAGGCTATTTGTGCAAATTTTAACCCTACAATTCAAGTGTGACAGAGGGCTAAGGCATTTTACAGGCATAATTGCTGCCCAAATCAAAACCGAAAAGAGCATACAGATTCAATCGAAGAATAGCTGTTCCCTGATTAAGATATAATAATGGTTCCAACCGAAAAAAAATTCCCCGGTTTGCACCGGGGAAAAGCAATTGGGATGTTATGAACAAAACAAGTCAGCGGTAATAGATCGACAGCTG
>JAMIQD010000260.1:0-5471 GCA_035914755.1 Pseudobdellovibrionaceae bacterium
ATATCTTCTAGGACACTGGCTCTCACAGAGGTCGTATTTGAGCGAGACAGAACCTGAACTTTATAGGAACCGTCAGCTCGTGGAATTTGCATATTGCTGAAATTTCCGCTGGCGTCTGTTTCTCCGCATTGAATGATATTTCCCGCGGCATCTAAAATATGAACCTCAGCGTAGGGGATATTCAATGAGACTGGGTTATTGCAGAGACCCTGGCACATCGAGCTTGTCCAGTCCAAGTTACGATAGAAAAACTTAGCATTACCAGAAACAGAGGTAACAGGAGCTGAGTAGGTCACTTTTTGTGCGGACCCGCAATAAGCTGTTTCTGGATGTTGTGATGGATCTGCCTGGTCCGGCGCCTGAAGTGCGCCATTGCAGGCCGAGAGGCCCAACAAAAATACAATGCAATATAGCAAGTGCCAAATAGGCCCACATCTTAAGTCCATGATAATATTATCGGACTTATGAAGGGCTAGCTGAACGCCCAGTCTCATAATAGAGCGGCGAAATTAAATAAAAATCTCTAATTTTTGAGAGAGCTTTGTAATATCTAAACTGGGTTTCGACAGCTACGTGTCGTTTTGAGATAGAGCTTGATCAGGAAAATTAGGCAAAAAAAAGGCCCGACGGCAACTCTGGAACATAAACCTGTTTTCGCTAAGGTGGGTGGCCATGATAACAACTTTAGGCTTCTCAGTACATGCTGAGCTTGCACACCATCGTCAGGGACAGCCCCCAATTCATTGCTCATAAGGTTTATTTTCGATAGAGCTTTACGCCTGTCGAACCCTTTTTATATTCTAGCTCGATTTTTTAAAAAAGCAATCGGGCCAGACTCGTGTCAGTGCGATTTTATCCGATAAGTTTAATATGACGCCCGAAAAGTTAGATTTTTTCTTTCCGTTCATAGTGTTTTTCTATGGACTGATCTTGCTGGTTGTGCTGGAGACTCCGGCGCTGGTTAAAATTGGAGAAGAGAGACTGGGAGCGGTTTTTCAGCAAATGAACCGCCACAAGGGCCTTGCTTGGGTCTGCTTTTTTGTTGGGGGCCTTTGGTCATTTCAAAATGTTTATTTGACTCTCTAAGAGGGCGTCATTAAGTTCTCTCGAGATGTCGGACCAAGAAGATATTAAAACAGAGACAAAGTCATTGCTCAAAACTGAAGTCAGCGCGAAGCTGACAGGCGCTCTAGACAGCAGCGAGCCTCATGTTTTGTCGATTGAAGAGTTGAATCTCTCCATCAAACAACTTCTTGAAGGGCAGTTTAACTTGGTTTGGGTGCGAGGAGAGATATCCAACTTTAAGGCCCACACCTCGGGCCATTTTTATTTTTCACTGAAAGACTCTAAATCTCAAATCAGTGCCGTCATGTTTCGCGGCTTCGGCACTCGTCTTAAATTCAAACCAATCGACGGTATGGAAGTTATCGTGCGCGGGCGGATTTCTGTTTATGAACCACGAGGCAACTACCAAGTTCTTTGTGAAATGATGGAGCCCGTGGGCGCGGGCGCTCTGCAGAAGGCTTTTGAGCAGCTCAAAGAGAAATTAAAAAGCGAGGGCTTATTTGAGGCCTCGCGAAAAAAACCGATTCCTTCTCTGCCAAAGCACGTGGCGATAGTAACCTCACCAACCGGAGCGGCAATTCGAGATATTTTGAACATCTTGTCTCGCCGGGCTCCGTGGCTTTCTGTGACAGTGGTTCCGACGGTTGTTCAGGGAGAGGGCGCGGCTGAAAAAATTTGTGAAGCTCTGTTAAAAGCGCAAAAACTTGCAGATGTTGATGTGGTTATTTTGGGCCGCGGCGGCGGCTCCATCGAAGATATGTGGTGCTTTAACGATGAAAAGCTAGCTCGTCAAATCGCAGCTTCTCGTATCCCAGTCATTTCAGCAGTGGGCCACGAGATCGATTTTACAATTTCAGATTTCGTTGCGGATTTGCGAGCCCCAACTCCATCAGCGGCGGCAGAGCTTGTCGCGAAAAGCTCACAAGAGTTAACAAACCGCCTTCAACAACTGCGCAAGCTTTTGGGGTTGGGTCTTCAGAAACACTTTAAAGCCTGGGAACAGAAGCTTCGGATTTTGACGAAGGGTCTAGTGGACCCCCAAAAGAAGCTACAGGATTTGAATCTACGCAATGATGACTTGGTTAATCGGTTGCAAATGGCGACGGACAGGCTGCTCTCCGAGCGCCATTATAAAATGCAGATCCTAAAAAAGCGATTGGGGACGCCAATAACTTTAGTTCTTGAGCGCAAAAGAAAACTAGAGTTCCTAAGGCAACGGATTGAGAAGTCGGCGACTCGCTTTATAGAAATCAAGCAATCGAAATTGCAGCGCTGGTTTTCGGTCCTGGATACTTTGAGCCCATTAAAAGTGGTTGAGCGAGGGTATTCGATTGTCAAAAAAAATCAAAGTGTAGTGAAAAGTGCGGATCAAATTAAAACTGGTGATCTTTTAGAAATCACTTTGGCGCAGGGGCACATCGAGGCTCGCGTTGAAAAAGTAAATAAATAGGAGACTCTTGTGGATTTTGAAAAAAAGCTCAGTCGTTTGGAAGAAATTGTCGTACAAATGGAAAAAGGTGATTTGGCTCTTGAGGTTTCTCTGAAGCTTTTCGAAGAGGGAGTCAAAATTTCCCGGGAATGCCATCTGCAGCTCAACGACGCTGAGGCAAAGGTGAAGTTATTGGTAAGCATGGACGAAGACGGAAAATCCACGACAGTTAACTTTGCTCAGGATCAGGCCTAAGGAGATTTTTTGAAATCCGTGGTCGATTTTGAGGACGAAATAAAAAAACGAGCAGACGTGGTTGATGTCTTTATTCAGACGTACTTCTCGTCATTGGAGACTCCAGCGTCTTCGGCAATGAATGAGCTCAAAGCCTCTATGTTTTACTCGGCGAGTGCCGGGGGCAAAAGATTTCGACCGGTTCTGAGTTTACTGGTTGGAGAGTTCTTTTGCTGCGAAACAAAGAAAATACTGCCTTTTGCGGCGGCCGTGGAGCTGGTTCATACCTACTCGCTGATACATGACGATTTGCCCTGCATGGATAACGACGATCTGCGCAGAGGAAAGCCGACAAATCATATTGTCTACGGAGAGACGACCGCCCTTTTGGCGGGTGATGCCTTATTAACCGAGGCTTTTTTATTAATTGTTGAGGGATATAAAGAAAACCCAAACTTAGCGGCAGCGCTGTGTGGACTGCTTTCGCGAGCCGCAGGCATCCGCGGAATGGTTGGTGGTCAGGCCATCGACCTTAAGGCAAAAAATTTCTCCCTCCAGGATTTAATTCAGCTTCATCATTTAAAAACAGGAAACTTAATTCAAGCGGCGGCTGAGGGGGCGGCAGTGGCTGCTGGCGCAAGTTCCTCTAGCGTGAATTGCATGGCAGAGTTTGGTAAAAATTTGGGCCTCGCTTTCCAGGTGGCGGATGATATTTTAGATCAAGACGAAAAAGACCAAGAGGCGAAAAGTTTCGTATCGTTGCTTGGAATTGAGAGTACAAAAAAATACCTCAACGAGGTAAGCGCAAGTGCTCTTGCTGCATTAAAAAAAGCCGAGGGCTCTTCGGACGCACTTGAACAAATGATTGTATTTAATAAAAACAGAAAAAAATGAGACTCGATTTATTTTTAGTTAAACTTAAGCTTGCTCATTCTAGGTCTCACGCTCAAGAGTTAATAAGGGCGGGGCAGGTTTACCAAGAAAAATCTGGCGCCAAAGTTTATCTTAAAAAGCCAAATTACGTTGTTAACGAAAACCAATCCGATATTTTTGTTCAGCAAGGGCCTGCAAATCGATATGTTTCACGCGCAGGACTAAAGCTCGAAGGGGCTTTGAATCGAGCCAGAATTTTACCTCGAGGGCTCAAGGTTTTGGACGTCGGAATCTCTACTGGTGGATTTTCGGACTGCTTGTTGCAAGGTGGTGCCGGTTTCGTTTTGGGAGTGGATGTCGGCCACGGCCAACTCCACCCGTCATTGTTAAGTTATTCAAACCTGAAGGTGATCGAGGGATTGAATGCTAGAGAAATTGATCTAGACCCGCGAGTTCTGGAGCATGTTCCTAGCGGGGGCTTTGATTTTATTGTCATGGATGTCTCATTCATATCAATCGCGCTCATTATACCCAGATTGGTGCCTTTACTGAGGAGAGAGGGGATCCTGCTCAGTCTTGTAAAGCCCCAGTTCGAGGTTGGCCCTGGGGGCCTCGGAAAGGGCGGTCTCGTGAAAGATCCTGGACTCTATCCAGAGGTTGAGGATAAAGTAACAAAGGTCTGCCGGGGCTGTGGGCTGCATATTCGAGACTATTTTGAGTCTTCAATCGAGGGAAAAGATGGCAACAAAGAGTTTTTCATTTTGGCACAAAAGTAAGCCGCCGATTTGCGCATTGTTGGCCGCTATATTTATGTCGGGTTGCGGACACCTTCGGACGCGTTCAGAAATTCAAACAGAGATTGACGATAAAAAAAATGAGTCATCAAGCGGGCCAGTCATTCTGCCAAAGTACGAAATGCCACAGGCCGCCCAAGCTCCTCAAGTGACGAGCTCGCCAATACCCGCAATGCCAAAAATTGGTTTGATTTTGGGACCGGGTGGGGCCAGAGCCTATGGCCACATAGGATTTCTTCAAAACCTATCAAAAATGAAAATTCCTGTATACGGAGCTGTTGGTGTTGAGTGGGGAGCTCCGATTGCGGCGCTCTTGTCTTCTCGGGGACAAGTTTACGATGTGGAATGGCAGATGTTTAAATTAAAAGATGAGGTTGTTTCAAAAAAATCTCTTATTGGAGCTCGCGATCTTGAAAATGACGTGAGTGTTCTAAATGAGTTTTTTAAAACAGCGTTTGCTGGACAAAAAGTGGAAGGCTTTAAATATCCTTTCGCTTGCCCTGCGTACAATTTGGCTAAAAACCAAGTTTACATGATGAGCCGCGGGCCTTTAGAAAGCTTATTGCCCTATTGCATTCCTTATCCGCCGACATTTAAGCCCTTCAATCGCAATGTTAGCGCCATTCGTGAAATAAAGATGGCCACAGACTATTTGCGATCACAAGGTGCGAACTATATAGTTTTGGTAAATGTTCTCGGCCGAGAGGTCGGCCGCAAGCCTCTCGTGAAAGATATTGATAGCGCCGAGTCGGTGGTATGGGCAGAGGTGGCCAGTGACTATGCGAAGCCTCATGCGGGAGTGGATGCGGTGATTCATATAGACGTAGACCAGTTTGTAGTGACGGACTTTGATAAGAGACGCGAGATCATGCAGAAGGGCTCCGAAACTTCTCAAAGGCCACTTGAGAACTGGGCTAGAAAATTAGGATTTTAGTTGTAGCAAAGGACAATAGTTATGAGAAAGCCTACTGAAGATGTAAGAATTTTTGCAGACAGAAGACAAAGAGTCGGTCGAGATCTTCAAGGAGCGGCCTTGGTTGTCGTTGCCCATCCGGAACATATTCGAAATCATGATG
>JAMIQD010000261.1:0-1721 GCA_035914755.1 Pseudobdellovibrionaceae bacterium
CTGCCGACCAATCTGGTGAATAAGTTAAAGATCTCAGTTGCCTTTGAGTTTTCAAATCCGATTCCGTTGTCGCGGACGTGAATTCTATAGAAGAGTTGTTTGTTCCCGGGATTTTCCTCACATGTTTTGCAAATCTCGTCAAAACCTATTTCGACTCGAGGTGTCGCTCCAGGAGTTTGATATTTGAGTGCGTTGCTGAGAAGATTCTGAAAGAGGCGCCGCAAGTCACCTTGGTTGCCGAGAACTTTTGGGAGGTCGCCAATCTCGACTATCCCATGTTTCTCCGTGATTTCATATTGAAGGTCGTTACAAGCAGTTTGGATTATGCTCGACAGCTCAACGAACTCTAGTTTTCCTTTGGCTCCGCCTAGGCGAGAGTAGTCAAGTAGGGCAGTGATCAGGTTATCCATCCGCTCGCAGCTCGTCAGCATCCGAGCTACCAACTCGTTGTTCATTTCGCTCATCCCTTCAGGCTCGAGAGATTCCGCACACCAGCGTAATGACAACAGGGGAGATCGCAAATCGTGGGCGGCGACGTAAGAAAATTCTTTGAGTGCTTGATTGCTCCTCTCCAGTTCTCTAATCATTCCTTGACGCTGCTTGGTCAGTTGTTGAAGTTCGAGCATCTCACGCACTCGCGTTGAAAGGTCCTCAAAGAGGAATGGCTTCTCGATGTAGTCATTCTCACCCGCTTTATATAACTCTATACGATCCCCTGGATTTCCGGCATCATTAAAAACGATGACCGGAATTTCCTTTAGTCCCAGTTCTCTTCTGATCTTCCAGAGAGTTTCGATGCACAGAGCGTCGGGCAGTTCGCTATCAAGTAATATAAGGTCGTAAGTCTC
The DNA here is from genome assembly GCA_035914755.1 of Pseudobdellovibrionaceae bacterium. Taxonomy (GTDB): domain Bacteria; phylum Bdellovibrionota; class Bdellovibrionia; order Bdellovibrionales; family Bdellovibrionaceae; genus JACMRP01. Next base: position 849 of record JAMIQD010000261.1, read on the forward strand.
CGGGTTCTCGGACAGGAGTTCGAGAATGTTGGCCTCAGTGTAGCAGAGGTCAATCGAAACTCGCAGGGTGTGTAGAGCCTCAATCACTACTGCTTTGAACAGAGATTTTTCTTCGACCGCCACGAGGACTTTCATGTCCAGAAAGAAGACTGAGGGCTGAAGATGGCGACCTGCTGCTTGTTGAATTACTAGAGGGGTGTCTTTTTTTAAAATGAAGTCAGTGGCCCCTGCCTCAAAGCCCTTCATCCGATTAGAGATGTTATCGTTGGCCGTAACAAATATGATGGGTACGACCGCTTCTATCCTTTCGTTACTTGATGAGAGTTCTTGATTGCGAATTCTCTTGCATGTTTCGAATCCATCAAGACCGTTCATTTCTAGGTCAAGCGTAATGAGATCGATTTGTTCTTTCTGGAAAACTTCTAATGCTTCCTCGCCAGAAGATGCTTCGATTACGTCATATCCACCATTTTCAAAGTGTCGGCGAAGTGTTTGGCGTGCAATTTTACTATCGTCAACAACTAAAATATTCATACAATCTTCTCGAAAGAATTAGGCGGCAATATAATGTGGTGGCGCTTGTCTGTTGACCAACCAACAAATATTATGATGTTGGTATGTGAACTACAGATTCATCAGCGAGTAGGTGGAATTATAGCAGGTCAAATCGCTACGAAGTTTGATGAAATATGCGCGCTAGCTTCAATGCCTTTCGGAAAGTAATGCAGATAATCCTAAAAACGGCAGTTCAGCATCGTCGATCCCAAAAAATCGTCCCAAAAATTTTAAGGTGTCGCTCTCTTTTATTGCTTAAGGTGGGTAAAACGCAATCAGCTTTGGCGGTCCAAGTATCCTGCCTTTGAGAAATCGGGC
>JAMIQD010000262.1:0-3925 GCA_035914755.1 Pseudobdellovibrionaceae bacterium
GCGCGAATGTTCAGATCAAAAAATGCGTCCTTTTCGTTTTGAAAGTACGGCTTAAAAAAATTGTCTTTGTAGAGATAGAAGTCGGGATGACTTGCCATCATTAGTTGCCCCGAATTTTTAAAGAAAATTATTTCTAACTTTAGACGAGACTTGAGCCGACTTAAAAAGGCTTTATCAAGATTTATAATTTGCTCTAAGTAGCCAACGACTTTTCCTGATGAGTTCGTAACTCGAGAGGTTAAGACCAAGGACGTCTGTTGCTTTTCGGTAAACTCAACACTTCCAAATTCTTTTTGCTCTTTAAACGCCGCCAAATAATTTGCATTTAAAAAGACAGCTTGAGCCGTGGGAGTAAAGCTTCGAACCTCTCCCCTCTCATCCTTAAACACGCTGACGATCATTCTTCCGTCACGTTTAAAAAATGTAAGGCTCGAAGTAAAATCTTGTTTTAACCACTGGCTTGCGAGGCCTCGTATTGTCGCTCCGTCGCTGACTGAGAGATGATATATGAGGTTTGGATCCCGAACATACTTATCTCTCTTTTGCTGCAATCCCGATCGATATTCACTAAATATGACGCTGATCTCGCGGGCGTTCCCAGCCAGTCTCTGCGACAACTCGCGGTCCAAGGCTTTTTCGTATTTTAACATTGAATACACGGTTACAAATGCCAATGGAATCACTGAAAATAGCAGCAACCAAACTATTAAAATTGTCCTTAAAGATCTCTTTGGTTGCTTTTTTAATGGCTTCACTTGCTCGCTTCATCAACCGTAATAATTAAACGAATAATTCCATCTGGCATTATCCGTGGGTGCTTCTCTTTGTCGATATTAGCATGTCCGTATCCCGAAAGAAAACCCTGTAGCTCCTGATATTTTACTTCGGGGATAGTAAAGTGAAAATAAGCAGACCCAGGCGTCTTTTGCCAACCTAAATCTACCTCTCCTGCCTTTCGCCCGCCCAACTCAACAATTTTATCTTTGATTTTTGGCCCAACAGCCTCGAGGTTAGTGACCGCAATTTTGCCTCTATATATAAATCCTCCGCTCTTAGGGCCCTCCGCTGTCGCCTCTTCCGCAGCAACTGCTTTTGCGCGCGGAGCCTTTACTGGCGTTGTAGGAACTTCTGGCGCTGGAGTCTGGGCTTTTGCTGGGAGAGTTTCTTTACTCTTAATTCCTTCATCAATAAATTCAGGAGGCTGTGGCTGTGCTTCCGGAAAATTTTGAATTTTTTCAGTAGAGCTAGTCTTGTTGATCTCAGCAAGAATCACCTCGCTTGAAGGAGCCCCTACACGAACATTCAAAAGCTTCTCCCATGGGGCCGCTGTTAAGAATGTCACGATAACAAAAACAACCACAAGCGATTCGAGGCCCCACTTTAAACCAGTAGGCCACTCATGAAAACGCGCCTTTTGGAACAAAACCGTGAGGTATGAAGAGGGTGTAGTGATCTTCGCCAGAAGCCGTGGAGAGACTTGAAGTTCGCTTAGCTTTTGAGCGTAGCCTAGTCCATCCTGTAGCTTTTGAAAATCCGACTGGGCCTCCTTCGAAGTTTGAAGATAGGCTTCCACAGCTTTCTTCCTCTCTTCGTCGAGCGAACCGCAGAGGTAATCATATAGAAGCTCTCTTCCAATGAAACGACTCACGTGTCTTTGATTTTTTTTGGAAAAAGAAAAACGGGTGGTAGTGTCAACCATGTTTACGGCACCACGCTTAGTTTGTTCGTGGAAATACCCTGGGCCATGCCCCCTAACTTTCGGAGCGCCTTGCTTAATCTGTATCGTATAGTTCCCACCGAAACGCCAAGTCCTTGAGCAATATCTTTGTCAGAAAAATTTAAAATCTTTGACCAAATAACAACTAATAACTCTTCTTGCGTCGCTAATTTTTGAAACTCTCTCCATGCACCAAGATCAACATTATTGGGAACAACCCACCCATCATCGCTGGAAAAATTCAGACCTCCGCGCTCAAGACCCACGTAGTGCTTAGTCCATACAAAAAAAGTTGAAGCAACAAGCAGAACGTCGTCACTTATTTTGAGATTCTTCTTCTTTTTTTCAAAAATAGAGAGGGCCTTGGTCGATGCTTCGGCTATCTTGCGATCATCCATAAAAGCGAAGAAAAAAAAGAGGGCTATGGATCTAACTTTGGCCTCACCCATTTAGGTCCTTTAGTCTATTGTCAACTGTCTCAATAAATCCAATTGATCGAGAACCTTCCCGGAACCCATAACAACGCAACTAAGAGGATCTTCAGCAATAGAAACCGGCAAGCCTGTTCGCTCTCGCAATAAAACGTCTAGATTTGCGAGCATCGCGCCTCCGCCGGTTAAAACAATCCCATTATCGACGATATCTGAAGCGAGCTCGGGAGGCGTTTTTTCAAGTGCCGTACGAACGGCATCAACGACCTCAGACAACGGATCCATCAAAGCGTCGTTAACCTGCGAACTAGTTATTTCGATCGTCTTCGGCGCGCCCGCCACCAAGTCGCGGCCCTTAATTTCCATAGTCTTTTCTTCTTCAAAAGGATACGCATTGCCTATTTGCATTTTTATGGTCTCAGCAGTTCGCTCTCCAATTAAAAGATTAAACTGACGTCGCACGTAATTGATGATGGCCTCGTCAAACTTATCTCCTGCGACCTTAATAGATTTGCAATAGACAATCCCACCTAAAGAAATAACTGCAACGCCCGTTGTGCCGCCGCCCATATCGACAACCATATTGCCAGATGGCTCCGTGATCGGTAGACCGGCGCCAATTGCCGCCGCCATGGGCTCCTCAATGAGATAGACTTCTCGGGCGCCTGCAGATTGCGCCGCTTCTTTTACGGCTCGCTTTTCAACTTGGGTGATTCCGTAAGGAACGCAAATAATAATTCTCGGTCGAATAAACGATTTTTTTTCACCCATAGACTTCGCGATAAAATATTTCAACATGGACTGGGTGACCTCAAAGTCCGCAATAACACCGTCTTTGATTGGACGAATAGCGACGATGCTTCCTGGTGTTCTGCCAAGCATGTCTTTGGCCTCTTTGCCAACCGCCAAAACTCTGTTTTGCATCCCGCGATAATTTTTTTGAACAGCAACAACAGAAGGCTCATCTAAGATAATTCCGCGACCCTTTACGTAAACCAGGGTGTTTGCAGTCCCTAAATCAATCGCAATATCGTTCGAAAAGTAGTCTGTGAATTTATCAATAATCGACATTATTCTCTCTCAAAGAAATTAAGTTTTGTTAAAGTCTAGATTCCACAAAAATGAGAGTCAATGCAGATATTTAGGCTTTTATTTTGATGTCTAGCGCGGGGTGTCTAGGTGCGGGGCTCTAAATGCCCTTTCTCCAGGCGAGCTCTCTTTCTATATACTCCGACAATTCTTCTTTTTGCCTCTGAAGTTCAGACTCCGACCACGAAAGCTTCGTTGCAAAAACATTGCTTACGCTCTCTAGGTGAGACAGGCCATGCATAGGATCTGCAAGAAAAAGAGGAACTCTGCGGGCATAAAAGTCTTTCAGGTTTAGACAGAGGGTGTGATTGATCGCCTGCATGGCCTCTAGCTGCCAATATGTATAATTCTCGGGCGCCTCGTGAAGAATTGTGGCCCCCTCCATCCCGTAACGCTGAGCGATTTTTAGAGTTTCTTCTTCTGATCTCCCAGTACGTTTTGCCCAAACTCTCGACTCAACAAGGCTTCTGCGGAGCGATTCTTGATCCGTATAGGGATTCAGCGGTCTCGTCGTGTCTGTGGCGACATAACGCGCTCTCTCTTCAAGAGAGAAAAAGCGAAGGCAATGTTCCACGACCTGTTTAGCAACAAGTCGATACGTGGTGTACTTCCCCCCGGCGACCAAGGTCACCCCACGAGTGTCGTCTATAATGACATGCTCTCGACTGGTTTTTCCTTCGCTAGATGA
>JAMIQD010000263.1:0-1732 GCA_035914755.1 Pseudobdellovibrionaceae bacterium
GCAGCATCGAGCCAGGTGTTTTTTGCTCGTCCTCGGCCTGCGGTTTGATGATCGGTTAGGAACAGGCACAGTGGCTCTGACATCAGGCTTTCATCGAAGGCCTTAGCTTTTGCAATGTCGTTGGTGCTTTTTAATGTGGTCTCATAGTGAACATAGAGCTGATTGGCGGTCGCCCAATTTTTTGTTATCGCCCCGATTTGAATATCGCCGAGAGGTGTTTCTGCCGTTGACATTAGTCCGCCCAATCAAAAACCAAGCTTACATCAGAAACAGGAGCGGAGTGAGTCAAGGCCCCTACGGAAATAAAATCAACACCAATTTCTGCAACCGAGCGCACGCGATCTAGGCTCATATTGCCACTTGCTTCAGTTTCAATTTCGGTTGGAATCAGGGCCCGGGCTTTGGCGAGAACTTCGTTGTTCATGTTATCGAGAAGAATTCGCCGGACATTCATTTCAACGGCTTCAGTGACTTGCTCAAGGCTAGAGGCTTCGACTTCAATTGGCAAGGGGGTGTGGGTTCGGACCCGAGTGACCGCCTGACGAATCCCCCCCATTACCGCAATGTGATTGTCTTTAATGAGGACCGCAGTTGAAAGGTTCATACGGTGATTTAAGCCGCCGCCATGCACGACAGCTCTTTTTTCGAGCTCGCGAAAACCGGGAGTGGTTTTTCGAGTGTCGAGAATGCGGGTTTTGGTTCCCTCAAGTGCTTTTACAAAATGAGAAGTCACGGTAGCAATTCCAGAAAGGTGGCCTAAAAAATTTAAGGCTACGCGCTCTGCTTTTAGGATTTGAACGAGATCACCTTCGATCGTGCATATGATTTGATTTTTTAAGATTCTCTCGCCTTCTTCGAAGTGCCATTTGATTTTGCAGTTTGGTTCGAGATTCAAAAGTGTTTGTTCAAAGGCCATTGCACCAGAAAGGATTAAGTCTTCTTTAGCTTTGAGTCGGGCGCGACCGAGGCGGGGCTTCAAAGCCAGGGCTTCAGTCGTTAGGTCTCCGGTGGGCATGTCTTCTTTGATGGCCGCGCGGATCAATTCAAGGAGTGTCATAGGAGTATCTCCCATATGAGTTTAGACGGATTTGTTTAGACTGATTTATCAACGTCGCGAAGCATCTTCTGAATCTCTTCGCGCACAAGCCTTTCAGCTATTTCTGGTAACATTTTCCAGCAGATATTTTCAATGACTTCTCGAACTTCTTCGCGAATGACTCGTTCAATCATTTCTGGGTCTGTGGCAGCGCCAGGCAGACTTGGTCTAGTCTTGGCTTCTGTGGTTGCTCTCGTCCTAAATATTTCTCCGGCCGGAGTTTTAGGATCTATTTTTGTAGACGTTAGTTCCTCGCCAAAATGAAGTTCTTCGAACTCTCCATCGTCTTCAACATTCGCAGAACCCAGGCTTTCTTGGGGGATCATAAACTTTGAGGTGAAGTCTTCATCAGGCTTTTCAGCTGGGACTTGGATTTTAAAGCGTTTCAGGTCTTGCTGGGTCCATCCGTCCTCTTCATGCTGGTCCTTTTGTTGCGAGGACTTTAGCGGGACACTTGTAAACTCCTCCTCGGAGAGAGCTTCGGGATCATCAATAAGAGGAATTGTCGGTGAGATGTTTATGCTCAGGGAGTCTTCAGGAATTTTGTAGACGTCGTCTTGATTTGCAGTCGGGTCAAAGCTGTCAAAGTTAACTGGGGCCGCCGCGGGAATCTTGCTTGGGGCCTCTGAAAACTCA
>JAMIQD010000264.1:0-3987 GCA_035914755.1 Pseudobdellovibrionaceae bacterium
ATATTCTTCGCTCAGATCCAGCTCTTCCATTAAAAATTGAATCATCCATGGATCTGGATTTGGACCATGCTCAAGTCGTACCACTTCGGCAAATCGCCGCTGGCGCAGCTCTTCCTCAATTGTCTCAAGCAAATCTTCAGTGTCGTCCTGGTCGTGCTCAGAGTCCGCATTTCGAGTCAATCGAAATGCCATGGCCCCAATCACCTGCATTGACGGAAATAAATCTGATAAATTTTCTCTAATGACCTCAACGAGGCTAATGAAACGAAATCCTGAGGCTTCGGGATTTGCCCTAATCCACTGAGGTAAGACTTTCGGAATCTTGACTCGCGCAAAAAGCTTCTCCTCTCGCTCAGGATGCTTCAACGTCACGCCGAGGGAGGTTGAAAGATTTGAAATAAATGGAAAGGGGTGTCCGGGATCCACGGATAAAGGAGTTAGGACTGGAAAAACATTTTTTTGATAATATTTTTTTACGTGCTCTCGCTCTTTAGGTGAAAGATCTTTCCACTTCACCAATAAAATGCCGCTTTCTGCCAGTGCAGGCTTCAAAACTTTTTCAAAACATCTATCCTGTTCATGAATCATCGGGATAAGTGCTTGGCGAATTGAAGCTAACTGCTGAGAGGGCGTTTGACCATCGGCACTCTTAGGAGAAATTCCATAAGCCACTTGCCGTTTAAGCCCCCCGACTCGCTTCATGAAAAACTCGTCCATATTTGACGAAGAAATACTTAAAAATCGTAGACGTTCAAGCAAGGGATTGCGAGCCTCTTCTGCTTCAAATAGAACTCGGCGGTTAAACCTCAGCCAACCGATTTCTCGATTTGTAAACAATACCTCCGAAGAAAGAGGATGCTCTACCACCCTGGGCTTTTTCGGTTTTCTCTTTTTACTCGTCGTTTTTTTGCTACCTGTAGGCTTTGGGCCGATCATCCTTGACACCTCATGAGAGTATTTCACAATAAAGACGAGCGTTTGGCAATACAGCTGAGGTCAACAACATGCAGAATAAGTTCAATCATCTCCCTAAAGAGCTCAATCTTATTAAAAACCTAAAGAATGTCCTGCAACGTCATCACCCACGAACTATCGTAGCTCTTGGTGACGATGCCTTTGTTTTTAAAAGTTTTTCTCAAAACACGGTGGTCGCGCAGGATCTACTCGTTGAAGATGTTCATTTCAAAAGATCCTACTCGAGTCCCTCAGACCTCGGCCACAAATCTCTGGCAGTCAACCTCAGCGACTTTGCAGCTATGGGTGCAAAACCTCACTTCGTCCATGTCTCACTAGCGCTTCCAAATGATATTTCTGAAGAGTGGCTCCTGAGCTTTTACTCTGGGATGACAACACTCGCCGACCAACACCAGGTGGAAATTGTTGGCGGAGACTTGAGTCTCAGCCCCGGTCCGGTCATGATCGATGTCAATGTCATTGGAGAGGTTGCAAATCCCTTTACTCGCCAAGGAGCCCAAGAGGGAGATTGGCTTGCGGTCACTGGTTCCCTCGGAACTTCTCATGCTGGCATGCTCGCCCTTCAACAGGAGTTGTACATTTATGCAGAGGCCACACAAAAACACTTACGCCCGCTCCCGCGCCTCGACGTCTCTACAATTTTAAATAAACACGCTCTCAACGTCGAAACTATTCACGCCATGATGGATTGTAGTGATGGACTCATCAACGACCTTATCCACATGACTCGAGATCTGAAACTTGGAGTGGAACTCTCCGAAGCAGAACTCCCTATCTCCAGCGACACTCACCAACTCGCTCAGAGTTTAAAACAATCACCTCTGGATTGGGCCCTTTGGGGAGGAGAGGACTATGAACTGCTCTTAGCCGTGCCTGCAAATAAAAAAAATGAACTGCAGTATATTTTTGAAAGTGCAAACATCGATCTTCTGTTTATTGGAAAGTTCAACACTTCGGGGAATATTTCAGTGAGAAAAATCGATGGCGAAATTCAAAATATCGACGAGTTTAAAGGCTGGAGCCACTTTCAAGATTCATAGAAATGTCTCAATTTGAGATCTGAAGACCTGGACTTTCTTTTACTAAGGTCGAGTCAAAAAAAAACCGATACACTAAGTGTATGAATCAAAACCTCGCCCGCTATCATGCCAGAGCCCCTAGATACATTCTTAATACTGAGGATGACTCTCTCATTAGAGTCGCCGGACCTCGGCAGATTCCGTGGGAAGAAGGGACTGAAATCAAAAATGTCTCTCTCACCGGCCTGGCTTTCACCGCGCCGGAAGACCTCTGCCCTGTACTGGGTGAAATAATAAAAATTCAATTTTTAGCTCCTGGCGCCAAACAAATGGCAAGCTACGCCATTGTCACACGTCTTGATAACTTTGAAGAACACCAGATTCTTGTGGGACTTCACTTCTATAAAATGGAAATGGGTCACCGGGTGACTTTAGCACAGGGCTTGGCTAGAAAACTAAAAGACATTTCAGATCGAGAAAAAATTCTTAACCTTCATGATGGAAATTTTAAATTTTCTCTTTCAGAAAACTTCCCTCATGTTGTTTTAATGCTCAACTACTTTGTCCTTTGGGGAATAGTCATGCAACTGTTCACCCACAACAACTGGATGCAGTTTCTCTCTTCTTGGCTTCCTTAGTCAGAATCTAAATTCTCATTGCCTACAGACTTAAAAGCCTCTTTTACTTTTAGTCGATTTTGATCACGCGTTCTGAATCGATCCAATACAACATAAACACAGGGCACGACATAAAGAGTCAGCACCGTCGAAACCAAAACTCCGCCGATAATAGTAACAGCCATGGGACGATAAACCTCGGCTCCGGCTCCTAGCGCCAAAGCCGAAGGAATGGCCGCCGCAATCGTCGCAATAGAGGTCATAATTATCGGTCGCAGACGAATGGGACAAGCCTCTATTAGCGCAGACATGGCATCTGCATTGCCTCGATCACGCACAGTATTTGTAAACTCAACCAAAAGAATCGAGTTCTTCTTTACGATACCCATCAACAGCAGCACACCGATAAAGCTGTAAATATTTAAGCTCTGCCCTGTTGCCATAAGAGCAAACAAAGCTCCACTAATACTGAAGGGCAGCGCCATTAAAATCGTTACAGGATCTAAGAAAGAATTGAACTGACTCGCTAGCACCATATATGCCACGATAATTCCCAGCACCAGCGCAAAAACCAACCCTTTAAACGAATCCTGAAAGGCCGTTGAGTTTCCAGAGGTTCCCAAAAAATATCCTGGTTTTAAAACTTCTTTTGCCTTCGTTTGCACAAATTGCATTGCCTCCTGCTGAGAGGCCCCGGGACTCACATTGGCAGTCACTGTGATGGAGCGCTGACGATTGACTCGAGTGATCTTTTGAAGACTTGGCTGAATAGCAATATTAACCACTCTTTCTAAGGGAATAAGATTGCTTTGCGTGTTGCCAACCAAAATCTTTTTTACATTTTCAACATCACTAATACTCGTTGGCAGCTGGACACGAATGTCGTATCGATGCCCTCCGTCCGGAAATTGTCCCACCCTAGCCCCGCCGATCATCGCATTCACTGTCTGGCCTATAGCCGAAATGCTTATACCATGTTGTGCGGCCTTTTTGCGGTCCGGATTAATTTGCACCTCAGGCATACCCAGCAAGTAATCCGTATCAATGTCTGTAAGCTTCCCTGTTTCTTTCATCAAGACCATGATTTTTTTACTTTCTTCATAAAGCATCCCCCACTCCGGCCCCTGAACAGTAAACTCAACCGGAAATCCACGCCCCGAAGAAAAGCCCCTCGCAGAAAGATCTTGCATTATGGCCTTCACGTCTTGAATTTTTGCAAGAGCGGGGCGAGCGAGATCCATAAATTCTTGTTGGGTCAACTCGCGACCCAGCTTCGCATCAAAGCCTCTCTGGCCTTTGTCCTTCATGGTGACAAATAAAATCGAAGTGTTGGAGTCTGCGCCGCCTGTAAAGCCCCCCACCGCTGAAAACACCTG
>JAMIQD010000265.1:0-2091 GCA_035914755.1 Pseudobdellovibrionaceae bacterium
TCCCATTTGCTAGACTCCTCCACCTCATCACCTCCTTGTGATTCTAAGGACTTAAGGCTAGCTGATTTGGTAACACTATTTAACGGGCAATGAGGTTGGGACCGAAAAACTGGATCTCGTTTTGAGACCTCTTCGGTAACATTTATTTCTGGGCAATTCGCGATTTTAATCCCCAAAACTTTTGTCTTAACTTTTAAAACCCTGGGCCGATAAGTCTAACATCTAGTCCTGCTACGACTCGATGAAACATTACAGGGGAGAAAATCCATGTCAGAAAATAAAAAGCCAGAAGCCAAACACGACAAACAAGTTCCAAATAATGTGATCCCACTCGGCCCTACCAAGTGCACCGCTGAGGGATGCAGCAAAAAGCCAGTTAAGGCAAGCTTCTGCGACGAACACTTTGAGTGGTTTAAGGCGGGTCTCATTACTAAAGAGGGGGCGAAAGCCGCCGATTTCGAAAAGAAGCACTATCACTTTATGCGCTCTAAAAAAGTCGCCTAAAAGAACGCTCTCATTCACCTTGCGAATTTCATTTCTATTACACAGGCCGGTCAAGATGATCGGCCTGTGTTCTTTTATGGCAATGCGCCCCAAAAAAACATCATAAGCACAAAGCCGACTAAAAAGTATTTAAGCGATATTTTTGCTGCTTCTTGAAAGGTCATACCTACTCTTCGGCAAAAATTGCTGATAGGATAAGCCTCTGGTCTTTGGGAGGTATTTTTGAAAAAAGCAGCTTTAATCACAGGCGCAGGTTCTGGCATTGGCGCCGCCACCGCCTTAGAATTCTCTCGGCAGGGTTATTTTGTGTATCTTATGGGCCGCTCGAAGGAAAAACTCGAGAATGTTGCATTAGGCTGCCGCCACGGCGCCGCTTTGCTCTCTTGCGATTTGCAGGATCCCGCCTTGGTGAAAAAACGAGTTCAAGAAATCATTGAAAATCCTGTCTATCAACTAGAAGTTCTTATCAACAATGCTGGGATCTATAAGACCCACACCTCAGAAACAAGCACTGACGAGATCTGGCGGGAACATTTTGAAATCAATATGCTGGGCCCTGAGCGCCTCACCCGTCTCTTGATCCCCTATTTTAAAAAATATAAAAAAGGGTCTATTATCAATATTTCATCCACCTTGGGCCTTAAACCTTCAGGACCGACCGGAGCCTACTCCGCCCTAAAGGCCGCTCTTAACAATTGGACACAAAATTTAGCCTTAGAGCTTGGCCCCTTCGGAATCCGTGTTAACAGCCTTTGCCCAGGCTTGGTTGACACCCCAATTCATCCCTTTCACTCATTTCCAGAGGAAAAAAAACAAGAAGCCCTCAAAAATTTCGCAGGACTTCAACCCTTGGGGAGAGTCGGCTCTCCTGATGAGATTGCTCGCAGTGTTTACTTCTTGGGCTCTGACTCCTCCTCTTGGACCACGGGTGCCATCCTCTCTGTTGACGGAGGAATCAACCTGACATGACTAAAATGACTCTTGTGACGTCGGACTTTTCCGCCGCTCACTTATACAAACAAAAAAAGTGGTCCGAGGCAGAAAACAAGGCTCATTTCGGAAAATGTTTTTCTGACCGTGGCCATGGACATAACTACCAACTTGAGGTGGGATTTTTAAATTCTCGGACCCTTGTTTCTGAGCTTAAATTAAGAGTCAAAGAAGCCACAGAAACCCTTGATCACCAGCACTTAAACTTCACGATTCCTGAATTTTTAAATGAGATTCCAACCACCGAAAATATTGCAATTTATTTACTAAAAAAACTTCACGAGCTCTGCCCAACAGAGAGTTTATCGCATATAAGACTCTACGAAACAAAAGACCTCTGGGTGGAGATAAAGCCATGAGCGATGACAGCGAAAAACAAATCCGTTTATCAAAACTGATGGCTGAAAAAGGCCTCTGTTCTCGGCGCGAAGCGGACGCCTACATTGAACAAGGGCTGGTTTTTGTCGATGGCGAACGAGTCTCCGTGCTTGGCACGAAAGTGTCGCCAACGGCCAGAATCACCTTGGATGCCCCAGCCCTTAAACAACAAAAAAATCTTGCGACATTTGTTTTAAACAAACCTATCGGCTATGTTTC
>JAMIQD010000266.1:0-14524 GCA_035914755.1 Pseudobdellovibrionaceae bacterium
GTTGGTTACTATATTAGCCGGATGCGGTGGCGGTGGATCGGGCGGTGGCACTTCATCTTCCGTACCTACTATCGGCGACGGCACTGGTCCTGGCGGAAATCCAGTAGAGGACGATATCGCAAGCCCTACTTATTTCGGCTTCAACACCCAGCACAACAGTATCTTAAGCGAAGCAACGACATTTATCGGAGAGACTTTTGAAATACCAAACGAAGTCGCGTTCTCAATCAGCGATCAGAACAACCGCTTCATGGATGCGATGATCTTTCAACCGTCTTGCATTCAAGGGATTCTTGAGCATCGCTTTAACGCGGTTTTACTCAAAGGATCATCCACTTCACCGTCACGAGTTAAGATCACAGTCAGTCGATCAAGCGTTACCATCACCGAGTTGACTGAACTTCAATCGGGAGCAGGATTCGTTGAGAAAACCACAGAGTCCAATACAGGCGTCTGTACGGACGGCGAGTTTTATTCTGAAGTCAGTCTGTGGACGTTATTTCAAAATGGCAGAACTGTTTTATTCAAAAACATGGATGGCGAAATTTATTTTGGAATGAGGGATACGGCTATCTTAACGGATAAGTCGCTACTTTACCCACGACGCTACAAAACTTACCACCAAATTGAGAGCGGTGCGGTCGATGTCTCCTCGCGCCTTTCGGTCTGGAGCCAGCCTTCTGCATCAGATTTAAGTATCGATGTCTCGGGCTCTGCAACTGATTCAAGTTTCACTTTTAGTAATCCCAATACTCTTGTCAGAGGATTTGCGAGCAACAATCGGAACTCGGTTTTCTCATTGCAAAACGGATTCTCAACTATTTGGAATCAGCAGGCAAACGTGCTTCCCATGGTTGGCATCACGGCAGTGTTGGGTGGAAAGGTGTTATCGATTCAAAATGGAATCCATTCAAATTGTCAGTCGGGTGATGTCTACATGTTAAACGGAAATCAAGCGGTCTGCGACATGCAAGGCTCTGGTGCCATAAGTATTTACATGGAAAACTAAAGAGCGGAGGCGCACGTGTCAGTGACAATTTATAGGCTTGCCTCTTCTGCTTTTACATTATTGGTTTTGGCGAGAGTTTTTTTACTCATGTACCGGGCGATTAAAAGTCAGATCGCTCGGTACAACCGCTACCAGACTCAAAAACAAAAAAGTGATCCTGCCTTTCTTAAACTTCAAATCCAAAAATCAAAAAAAGAACTTGATGAATGGATGTCTCGTGACAAAGCTCACCGCGAGAATGTGACTGCTCTTCACTACGAGTACAAAGGCTTTATCAATTTAAGCCGAATTGAATCTGATCGAAAAAAACTTTTTGAAGACAAATGGTCGAACTGGGAGTTTTCAAAAACGAGTCACGAGCTTCAGCCTTGCCCGGGGGATTATCAGAGTCAGTGCATTAAAATGTTTGGCGAGATGTCCTTTGCGCGCAAGTCAATTATTGCAAAAGATCCCAGCTTTTGGACTGCTGATAAGGAACTGTTCTGGCGAAATATCTGTCACCCTGCGATTAAAGCCGTCGATGTTCGAGAGAGTACTTTTTTTGAAACACGCCAGCGGATTCTCGCCGAAAATGAGTTTAATCATGGCGATGACCGGGATCGCTCATCTGCTTAGATTTTTCCTCGGCGTCTTTGATGCGTTTTCTCATCCGGTAGCGCTCGTATTTTTCCTTTAAGTCCTGTTTCTGGTGACGAGCGAGCATAAAAAACCAAGACACGACCAAGTAAGACCCGCCAAACGAGTAAAAGTTAAACCAAAACTCAGGGCTTGGCTCAAAGCCTAGCCACTGGACTGGTGGTCGAATGAAAACAATGAACAAGGCTGAAAGCCATATCCGAACAAAGCCCTTATAAACGAAATCGTAGCCCCCGTGCCCCATGCTTAAAGCTAAATGGAGCAAAGAGATGGCTGTTCCATTTAAAGCCCATAGGAGGCATTATGGAGCGATTACCGCCGTTCTTTTTAAACAAGTCAGTCGTGGGTCCCACGGCACTGAGGCTTTTTCTGCTTTTCTACCAATCGGCTAAATCCTATCCCAACCGGCGAAGCCACCGATTTACGCGGGAAAGTTTAAGCGACATCACGAAGTGTTCCTACGGAAACATCGCTGAAGCTTTAAAGGAACTCATTCTGCTTAAAATCATTATTTTAGATGTCTTTGATTTAACAAAGACTCATTTCATTGTCTGTGATCCGAAGGATTACAACTGGGAGGAGATCAGGAAAAGACTGAGTCTAAATTTCGAGGGGGTCCCAAAATCTGCGGAGGATTTTTCCGGAAACCAGGATTCTGACTAGGGTTTTATATATAAACAATTGGATTCTCGTGAACTCAGCAATTTTTGGTGATCTTTCCATTTAGTTTTTTAGGAGGATCATTTATGACCAATCAAACTGACAAGTTCCATTTTCGCCAAATCCCAGAGCTGCCTGATAAGGCGTGTTTTTTAATTTTTAAGAACACTGATGATAAGCCTAGGGCTTTTATCGAGTTCGCTGATGGGGCTTACAAGGTCTACGAGCTTCAAACCTTGTCGGTCACTGAAGAGCTTCTAATTTTACAAGAAGCTGATAAGTACCGGGATGCTTTTTTTGATCAAAATTACTGGTTACTCTAACTGATCTAGAAAATTGGCAATAGCCCCCTTTAAAGGGGCGTTTGCCATATCTTTTTTAGTTATTAAGTTCTTTATCTAACTACACCCACGAGGCACCACCCGGGTGGGTAAGAAAATAGTCTAAATCCACTTTTTAATTTCTCCATTTAGTTTCTAACCCATGGAGGTGGGTAAGAGATGAACGAGAAAAAAGAAAAACGAGACTACTATTTTACTAGTGTTCCTTCAGTACTGATCAGAGCCTATGACCTGCTGTCTAAGAACGACCGTGACCTGCTGATTCAGATTATATCCTATCACCCGAACAGCTGCTTCCTAACGGTCGACAAGCTGACCGAGCAGATTTTGGTTTGTGGTGAACAAGCGTTCTATCGGTCAGTTTATAAGCTCGCGCACTTAAAGCTCATTCATTTTAAAAGAGGCAACCGAAGCAAACCAAATCACTACATGTTTGAACCCGATCCACAAAAATGGAGGCTCACAAAAAGCCTGCACGAACAACTGGCGTCAGACGCAAAAGCAATCAAGGATAAGGATCTTACTTTTGCCAACGAGCCGTTTCCAAACGTGTACGGGTTCATTGCTTCATTTAACTTATGCTACCCAGATTATAAAATCGAAGTTCCTAAAAAATCTGAAATCCAGAATCCAACTCCAGTCGTGACTGATGACATCTCGGTCAACATTCAAAAGTGGTTTAACCGCATGGAACAGATGGCGCGGAACACATCAACTTTCTATATCATCAAAAACTATAACTACTTCGACGAACAAGTCGCCGCTTTTAAGGCTTGGGGTAAGGGCGAGCTCACGGAATACTCGGCTTGCGAGGCAGAAAAAAGGTACATCAAATTATTGGTTGAAAAGTTTGATCTCATTTCAAAAAATCCAAAAAGCGAATTTGAACAAAATTGTTTTGCGCTGATGCAGAAGCTTTTGGATGATGGCAAGGCAGGCTGGCAAATCGAAGGCGAACTGGTGAAGTTAAAACGGCAATACGATGAAGAAAAGGCAGTACAGGCGCCTGTACAGGTTGATCCTGAAACTAAGCCGCCTTTAGTTGATTGATGTAATCTTCCCAGTTTTTTAAACTCTGAGTTTTCATCAGAAAATCACGAATGAGTTGAGATTTTGTTTCAGCGGGCGCATTTTTAATCTCGTCAAAATGTGCCATAGAAAGTTTGGTGCGCTCTGCTTTTAGATCGTGGTTTTCCATTTCTCGGTAGAGATTGATGGTCGTAGATTTAGAAATTTCAAAATATTCTTTTTTGAAATCCACGCCAATGAATTTGCGTCCTTCAATGAGACAAGCTCGTGATGTGCTTCCCGATCCCATATACGCATCAACCACCAAGTCATCTTTTCTGGTTAAAAGCCTCACGAGATGCCTCATCAAATCGAGCGGTTTAACGGTTGGGTGATGGTTGGCTTTTGCCTCGACGTCTTTGTTTGTGAAATAATGTTGAGTGATAACTTTTTCGAGCCCCTCGGTCCACTGATCCTTTTCTTTTAATGTGGGCTTTTGAAATGGCAGTATGTGAATTGGTAAGTTTTGTTCTATCGACTGAATGCCTGAAAGCTTTGCCTTTACAGATAAAAGTTTGTGGTACTCATCACTTAAGATTATGTTCGCTGGATATTTTGAATGATTTTTCTGGTCGATAAAATAGGCTTCACCAATATTTAAAAGCCCCGTGCCGTGGACTTTTAAGTTTTCAATCGCGTTGACTTGGTCGATGGGCTTTTGCGCAAGGATGGCAATCTCCATCACCGGGCGTAGCCCAGATCGATGCTCCAGATATTTCTCTAAGCCTTGATCGATCAGCTTTTGGTCAAAGTCTGCGCCCTTTGGCGAGCCTTGAGTGTGAAGCCAGCCCAATTGATCAACAATTCGAAAACCTGCGCCGACAAGCCCGAGCATCGCTAAGTGTGCGGTCCTGGTGGAAGTCATACAAAGCGCATATCCTCCGGGTTTTAGAATGCGGTGGAGTTCTTTTCTGTGGCTCAATGGCGGAACGTCTGCGTCCCAAGTCGCACCGTCAAAACCGATCCCGCCTTTAACAAAATCTTTCCCCGCTAAAATACTGCGAGCGAGTTGCTCAACGTCGTCTTTTTTTGGATTAAGCCCGTAAGGTTCATCTTGAATGACTGCGTGAACTGAGGAGTCTTCAATATTTTTTAATATGATCTCGTTTGGCGAGAAATGAAGAGCCGTCCGTGGCTTTCCATCTACTCCCAAAATCTCAACCATATGGGATGAAATCTTGAGGGCTTTCATTTTAAGCTGCTTTCTTTCTTGCTTGATACATTTTGGTTTGCCACTCAACAATGAGCACGGTCAGCTCATCAACCTCATCCGTGGTGGGTACAGTTTCACAAACACTTTGAAGGTGCTCAAAGGCTTGTCTAAACTGGGCGATGGCAAGCTCCAACTCACTGAGAGGTTCAGACTCAGGCGTTTGCGCGGATTTTAGCGCCACCACCGTATCTGAAGCGGATACACTTGCTGAGAATTTCTCAACCATATCTTCCAAAGGCGCAGGTGCCGCCAAAAGCTCAGTGGTTGTATTCTCAAGCTTAGGCTTCTTGGTTTTCTTCAAGGCTTTTTTATTATGAGATTTAACAAACGCCTTCATTTCACGGTAACTGAGTTTTTTAAGTTCAGTCTCATCTTTAGTGAGCAGGATGACTTTCAAAGCTTCCGGAGAAAGTCTTGAAAGCTCCACAAGAGATGAAATTGAAAGAGGCATTTTTGAGACAATCTCATGCTGTGCTACTTTCATGTATTCATAGGCGCGTGCCGTCTGAAATCCAAATACCACTTGGACGTACTCATTAAAGGCTTGTTTGATGTTATCTTCAGTCAGGGAGTTAGTCTCGGCATACTTGTTAAACTCATTTTTAAGTTTAAGCATGGCAGAGCCCACCTCCACTTCTCCTCTAGATAAATCATTGAGCCTTGTGATGATGTCAGCAGACGTCGCACTGACGGACTCACAAAGTTCAGGCGTGATAAATGCACACTTAAACTTTGGAACCTTCAGAGCCTTCACTGCTTTTTCAGTTGGGGCATGGGGTTGAGTAGCTTTAGCTTCAGTAACCAGGGATACCTTCATTTTTGGCATATAGCCTCCTTTTATGTTTCAGCCCTCCTTCCGCTTAGCCGAATGCTAAACTTCTTGATGACCTTGATAAAAGAATAGCAACCTCCAAAAAATAGCTTGGTGCCGTCTTTGGTGCCTTTTATAACGGTGCGGTTTTGTTTTGTTATCGTCTAAAGACGTAAATTTACGTCTTTGTGTTTAGCTCGAAATCGAGGTTTAGGCGGTAGGTCTTCTCATCGCCAATTTTTTTTCCGTGCTCGATAAGTCCAAGCCTCCAAGCAGGATGGCTATTTTTTAAAATCGTTTTCTCTAGCCGCCACTCATATGGAAACTTACTTTCTTTTTTGTTTTGCTTAATGACCTTGGTGCCGTCTTTCATCCGAATACGACGAGCTTCCTCTGGAGCATAAATCTTATCCACCAGAGTTAATCGCTTTAAACATCCGTCTGCGTGCTCAGCTTGAGCAACAAATAAGACCTCCATAACTCGAGCTTGAGCTTTGGTGAAGCGAATGGGATCTAATTTCTTGTTGAACGGGCGAAACTCGCGGAAATTATCAAAAAATGCCCCGATTTTTTTTGATGAGTTCTTAGTTACTTCAGGGCTTAGAAGCTCTTTTAGATACGGAATCACGACATTGGATCGTTCGGATAAATCTTCAGTAATTGAGTTAAGCGAGCTTTGGGTCTTTGAATCCACGGTTGTCGGTGCATCGATTCTGAAGAGTCTTCGTAAGGCATCAAAGGCTCGCAGTTCTAACGAATTAAATTTTTCGTAAATCTCATCAAACGCATTTGCCACAACATCAGCCTTGGGGGTGCCGAGAATTTTAACAGCGTCAAAGTAACTCAGTTTGAGAATATGCGGACCCTTCACTTTTTTAGACAAGTTATGAATGGGCTCGGCGCTTTTATAAAATAACCGAATGAGCCTTGAGTCGTAAACAGCAGGTAAAATGCAAGCCATGCGAAGAAGCTTGTGAAAAACGGCATAATCTTTGTGGCGATATTTTTTATCAAGTGGAAGGAAAAAGTATGCGGGCTTTTCACCGATCAAGGCTTGAAACTGCTCACGACTAAATCGATCAGCAATGAGACTAGCTAGCTCATCGACCGGCTCTCGGGAGGGTTTTCCTTCAATGTAGTCGGCAATGATATTGATCGTTTGTATTCTTACCTCAAAAAGTAGTTCGCGCACTGAAACTTCGCGGTTTCTGATATGCTCGATTGGCTTTCCAAGGTAAAGGCTTTTTCGATCTGCATAGCCGTGCGACCCATTATTAACGATTGAGCTTCGAAACTTCTTCCTGGATTCACCGGGCTCTTCGATTATCAATTCCGGTTGTTTAAGCCGGCTGTTTTGCTTGCGCTCATCTTCGCTGTTAACTTTGCTACTATAAGAATACTTAGCGAGCTTTCCTTTAGTAAGCCCAACTTCAATTACAGGCGCGCCTGTACTGAAAGCCCGATCAAACCAGGGAAATGGTTTAAATGGCATCTCGGCTTTGCCATCGTAGTAAACCATTGCATCTCGCTGAGACAAAAGATGCTTTGAGAATTCACGGAGCAGGTCGACAAGATCCGTATCTTGATAGTCGTCAGAATCCTCATCGTCACCCAGCTCATCGGGTGCAGAGAGCATTATTGGCGGCGGTACAGTTTCAAGTAGGATCTTATATAGTCCCACGTTCTCGCGAATCAGCTTGTGTTGCTCAAGCTCTCGCTTTTCTAAAACTCTTTGATCTGAACCCGTCCGAACAAACTCACCCAGATCAAGCTCTTCTAGCTTTGAAGCATCGACCTGAAAGAGCGCAATTGTTCCATTTGCACCTAAGACCGAGAGGGGCTCGATTAAATTTGGCGAGAAGAAATTCTTCAGGTCACGATCTGATAAGACAGATTCGCTCTCTTTATATTCCTCTCGGTAATTCGCAATCGTTTCATGCTTGTGAATCGTGGAATTCAATATTTCTTCGATCCAGCGTGGTCTCGTCTCAAAACGAGTCGCTAGCGACCTCGCTGTTCTCTTTAAAAGTGCTTTCTCTGAATCAAATGCTCGCCTTACGGCAAATCCTGGCTTAAACCTCATTCCTTCATTATGGCACCAAGTTAGGCACCAAGCAATTGTGCCTTCGTTTTCTAGTCTAGATAAGCAGGCAATTGCGCCTACAAGGGTGCGGGGAACCCCTAATAAGCCCCGTAAAGGCGTCTTGTATGCGTAAACCATTAGAAGGCTCAGCTCAGCCGGCTTTAAGCGAACACGGGCAAGAGGAGGCTTTAAAGCCAAAACTAAGAACTTACACAACTCCAAACGGCTGCTCATTTGAGCTGACTGAAGAGGAGTTCCAAGAAGTTGTTCTGATTTTTTCTATTTTTAGGCAGTGGCGAGATGATGACGTTCTACTAGCTCTCGAATCGCAAGGTTTAACTCAGCAAAATGAGACGAGCCCGGTAAACTTAAAGAAGGTAGGTTAATATGAGCAACAATAACGAGATCAAATACATCAACAAAAAAGCAGTCGCTATTCTTAGAGTCAGCCGTGACAAACATCGAGACGGCTTTTCGCACGATGCTCAACTTAAATACGCGCAAGAGTATTGCGCCAATGATTGCAATGACCACAAACTTGAGCTTGTGAAAATCTTTACTCTACGTAAAAAATCAAAGAAGTCTGACCGTGGGCAGTACCGTGCGGCGATGGACTTCATTTCAAAAAATAAAATCGGAAACGTCGTTTTCTTCAAGACAAACAGTGAGTCAAGAAACGCCACGGACCTCGAGGCAAATGAACAAGCGGTTAAACAAGGCAAATTCATTCTTCATTTCTCATACTCCAGAAAATGCTTACATAAAAAGAGTCCGGAGTCAGATTTTCTGGCTCGCACTTTTAGCTCTTTGATGGCTTCGAGTTTTGCTAGAGTTCTCGCTAGTCGCATAAAAGACGGATTAAAAGCCAAAGCAGAAACAGGATGGTACCCCGGAAGTAAACCACCCCTAGGTTACATGCGCCAATCAGTTATTGTTGAAGCCGGTCAATCTAAAACCCGAGGCGCCATCGTCGTGCCGAATCCGGAAACAATCAAACTTGTTCAAAGGGAATTTGAACTTCGTGCTCAAGGCTTGTCGCTAGAAAGTATCAAGAAAAAAATCACGGTTGAGGGCTTGGTAATGGGAAGAAAAGCTCTGGAGTATAAGCTTGGCGCATTAAGCAAACGCTTAAAGAACCCATTTTACCGCGGACAATTCATGTGGAATGGGATTCTTTATAAGGGAAATCACGAGCTGATCATCCCGATACACCATCTTGAAGTGGGAAAAATGAATGGCACGGATTCAGTTTCAGACGCCCAGCCGGAGTGTCTCGAACCGGAAAGAATTGGTACGCGAATGCCCATCAATCCGGTAAACTCGAAAAAGGTAGGATAAGATGGAAAGAGAAATTAAGTACATTAACAAAAAAGCGGTAGCAATTCTTCGCGTTAGTAGCGCAAGGCAAGAGGATAACTTCTCTCACGCCGTGCAACTCAAATACGCCAAAGAATACTGCGAACGAGATACCAACAATCAAAAGTTAGATTTAGTTCGGGTATTTACTCTTGTTGAAAGCGCTAAAGATCCTGAGGAGCGAAAGCAATACAATGAAGCCATGACATTCATTTCCAAAAATAAGATTGGAAATGTGATTTTTTATATGCCGGACCGTGAGGCTAGAAATTCAACCGACCTCGAAACAAACGCCCGTAAAGTTAAACGTGGCGAATTTATTCTTCACTATGCTCATGATCGAAAATGCTTTCATAAGGGAACACCCAGTGGCGAGCGTTTATCAAGAGCAATACATGGAGCTTTGAATGGGAACTATAGTGATGTCTTAGCTGAACGAATTTTTGACGGCACTACTGAGAAGGCGGAGCAAGGTTGGTATCCAGGAAGTCATCCCCCGCTAGGCTATATTAACAAACACGATACTGACCCCGTCACCGGTCAAACAAAAAAGCGAGGATGCACAATTGCAGTGGACCCTAATGAAAACAATGTGCGGATTGTTCTTCGTGAATATGAATTAAGGGCGCAGGGTCTTTCTCTAGAGGATATTCGTCAAAAAATTAAAGAAGAGGGTCTGCTTACTGAAAAGCAAAAACTAACCTACCGGACTTCAACTATCTCTGAAAGATTGCGCAATCCGTTTTATAGAGGTCAGTTTCAGTGGTACGAGAAGATGTATCCGGGTAAACATGAGTTATTCATTCCAAAAAAACTCCGTGATGCCGTTGATCGCGCAATGAACC
The DNA here is from genome assembly GCA_035914755.1 of Pseudobdellovibrionaceae bacterium. Taxonomy (GTDB): domain Bacteria; phylum Bdellovibrionota; class Bdellovibrionia; order Bdellovibrionales; family Bdellovibrionaceae; genus JACMRP01. Next base: position 10,023 of record JAMIQD010000266.1, read on the forward strand.
TGAAAGCCTCAGCAATTGTCCGCGAAGAATCTGAGCACACGATTCTGATGGGCGGTTGGCTAAAATGCTCATGCGGATGCAATATTGTTTATGACCCCAAGGTTAAAATTCTCAAAACCACTGGTGAAGAACGAACCTATCATTACTGTCACTGCACCAATGGTACACAGGCGCATGAAACACAAAAGGGTCTTATTACGACGACTGATAAAGTTTGGAATCAGTTCGGCACACTTATGGATGAAATCTCAATCTCTGAAGAGTTCGCACAAGATATTGCGGACGCATTAAACAAGCTCAATTCAAAAACTAAAAATGTAATTCACATTCAGCAAGCGGAGCTTAACGATAAGTGCAAGGAATTGGAAGCACACGAAGACAGACTCACTGAACACCTCCTTAATGGCACTATTGATAAAGAAGCCTACAGTGGGCATTTAAAGCGTATCCGTGGCAACCGTGAAGACTTGCTCGGACAACTAGAGCAGCTACGCTTGAGTTTGCAGGATACTTTTATGGAAAGTGTGAAATCCATTCTCGAACTGGCTACATCAGCGAAATCCTTATGGATTCGCAGGTCAGCTCAAGAACGCAAAGAGTTTCTAAAAAGCATACTCTCGAACCAGATACTTGATGGTGTAACCGTGCGATTTGAGCTGAAAAAACCGTTCGCAGTGTTGATAAAAATGAATGAAAATCCTGAAAAAGATAAGTGGTGCCCGCCGCGCGATAGTCGAAGAACCACTGGTTTGGGCAGAAAACTGCTCGATTCAGTGGCGGGAACCAACGATTGATCTCGCGGAGCTGGCAAAACTACGCTGGATCGAAGGCAGGTCCCGAAAACAACTGGTCGCGCGATACGGTCGAACCGAAGGTGCTATTCAGAACTACTTCCAGAAGCTGCGCCGCCGGCGATTCCAAGTCCGAGGCCTCTCCGAGAACGATAGGGCCGCTATCCTGGGTAGCGTAAGAAAAAGTGTGTCCAAGCAGCTGCGTCAAGCTGACCAGCGAAAGGACATGAGCTATGAAGTTCCAAATGGGAATTATCAAAGTTGAGATTAAGATTCCGGAGCTTGTTCAAGCTCTGGAGAGCTTCAAGGAGAATCGCGTTCACGCGCTTGAAGTATTGAGCCACGAAATCCGCAACGGTGTTGGTGACTTCGTGAACTCGCTTCTGCAAACCGAGATGGATTTGTATCTTGGGCAAGCTGAGCAGTCCGCGAACAAGAGAAACGGTATTCGGGAACGAGAATACGCGATCAAAGGCGTGGGCCTTGTTCGCATCAGGATGCCGACAGATCGGAAAAGATCGTTTCAGAGCGTGGTCGTGCCGCCTCACGAACAAATCGATCCACGGCTCAAAGAGGACATCGCGGTGCTTCATCTTGCGGGCCTTTCGAACCGAGTCATGGCTATGGTATCGAAGCGGATACTCGGAGTTGAGGTTTCAACTGACACGGTCACGAAATCACTCGATGTCATCGAGGAGCGAGCGCTCGAGTGGCTTGAGCGGCCTCTTGAGAAGAAGTACTGGGCACTGTTCATCGACGGCACCAACTTCCGAATCCAGCGGCGAGGCTCGACTGAAAAGGAGCCATCGCTCGTCGTACTGGGTATCGATGCCGAGAGCCGTATGAGCATTTTAACGATTCAACCCGGCCAAAAAGATCACGCTCACCTACGACCAGCGGGCGCAACTCACCCGCGCCGTTCTCAATGGCGCTCGCACAATCAGCTATGGAATCGACGCCGAAGGCCACAGACTTACTCGCAGTGTCGATGGTGTTATGCAGACCGGATACCTCCACGACATGAACGGTCGCCTCGTCGCCGAGGTTGAACCAAGCGGCGCATTGAGATCACATTTCGTCTATGCCTCTCAGGGCCATTCACCGGACTACATGATTCGCGCGGGACAGCTCTACTACTTTACAAAAGACAACCTAGGTTCCATCAAGGCTGTCATTGACGCAAGTTCGGGCACCGTAGCGCAAGCGATCCACTATGATGAATTCGGTCGCGTACTCGTGAACACAAACCCTGGATTTCAACCCTTCGGATTCGCAGGCGGACATTTTGATCACGAAACTGGACTCGTTCGCTTCGGTGCCAGAGACTATGATCCTGAAGTGGGACGATGGCTGAGTAAAGATCCGATTCTTTTTAGCGGCGGTCAGGGGAATTTGTATTCTGCGGTCATGAATGATCCCGTGAACAATATTGATCCTTCTGGCTTATACTTGGTCACGTCAGGCGATTGGCGAGGACAGGTGCAAATTTGGAAAGCCATCGCAAACCTAAGAAAAACCTGTGAGGGCGAAGAGTTGTATCAATTGTTGAACAATTCCGAGAAGATATTCACACTGAGGCTTAGAGATGAATTCGAGGACTTTGATTTAGCGACTGGATCGCGATTTAGACCCAGTACAAACGAAGTGATTGTTGATCCGAGAGATGTAGGAAGAAGAATCCCAGGAAGCCGCCCCGCCGGCGGTACCTTTTCGCTAGAACGAATTCTGGCGCATGAACTCGGTCATGCTGCCGGCAAGAAAGATGGCGGAGTTGGAAAAATGTCGAACGTAAACCGTTGGGAAAACCCAATTATGCGCCGGCTCGACGGGTATTCGCGCACGAAATACTAGGGAGACGACATGTTCCACAAGCGTGTATCTCTAACATTGGCCTGTCTTTTTTTGTTCATCAGCGGATCGAAGGCAATTTGCTGTACGATACCACCTGATCCATTCTATTGGACCGATGAGAGGCTAGTGCAATGCACCGACCAAATCTTTACAGCTGAATTCGATGGCACATCTCTTAGGTCACTCGAAACCATAAAAGGAAGTCCCGTGAAGACACCTCAAACTATGCGGACGAAAAACACCAATTCCGATAGAGATAACGAAATTGCGATCGAACCTGACTGCAGCCTCTCCACAAGATTTAAAAAAGGAGAACACTATCTCATCTTTCTGCACGCTTATCATCCAAAGTTCGCACTGAGGATTAAGGGAAAGCGATCGCCGTGGTACCTAAAAGTTAAAAAACTTGTATCGACAAAGACTCAAGACAACGTCGAGTGTGAAGGAATTGCAGAAGAACTCCGTCCATAGTGCATTCCTAACGGCTCGAAGACGAACGAAGTCGTGATAGATCCTCGAAATATCGGCCAGTCAATCGCTGGCAACAGTCCGTCCGGAGGCAAGGTATCACTCGAAAGAATTCTAGCGCATGAACTAGGACATGCGGCCGGCGTCGGAGACACGCCCAACCCCGGCAACAGAATGGACAATGTAAATAGATGGGAAAATCCGACTATGCAAACACTCGACGGACACTTAAGAACTCGCTACTAAAGGAACGAGCATTGAAGCTGCTTATTTTTCTGCTTCTCATTATTGCATGCAACAGTTCTGCAGAGACCAAGGTGTCTGACTGCTTTCTCGAGCGCCGACTAAAAATGTACGCGTACTGCAAGGCAGAAGCGAAGCTGCCCCAGGCGGCAGAGAACCTTGTCCAACTTGGACTCAAACTACCAGATGAGTCTGACTATTCTCCTTGCGACAAAGACTGCTTCTTGAAAGACAGAATGGTGGCGTTTGATGCCAAACGGATACGATTTCTAAATGACTTTTTGAAGTCGCTAAAAAAAGTAAAGAAAGCCACTCGTCCGATTGCAAACACCGATATCGACAGTTTTATCGGACTTCCTGATTTAGGAGTTTGTATCTTTATCGATTCAAACACCGGCCGCATCGAAGTAAACGGCCTCGAAATGACGACCGATAAAAAGTGGGATTACTGGGTAGAAAAATTGTCACAGATCGAGAAGTAGTACCCGTACTCACTTCCAAGACGACCGAAAAGTCTGACAAGTAGCCGCATTTAAAGACACGCCGCCCCTCAGCTGGGAGGCAAACCGGAGTCAAGAGTTCCAGCTTCAGAAACGAATCGTCGGCCTTAAGTAAAAACAATCACGTGTCTGTTTAAACCGTCCGCCACCAATCCGGTCGGCGGATCACTTCTCCGGATAGCACCAGCCACGACTTACGCACGCTCATTTCACTAGGGGCACAGCCCGTGCACTATTATAAATTGAGATCCCAGGAGGTGAGCCCATGAAATAGAGGCGACTTCAAAATCCGTGCAGTTCTGAATATCGAACCAAAGAACCGCCGAGCTAAAAACTAGATCACAACAAATCGAAACTCACAGTCACATATCCACCAACTGCTTGTCTCCTTTTCGAAACGACTGATAGCGACTAGCCGTAACTAAAAGCATCCTGCGAAGAGATATACCGAGCGCGCTCGGTATAGAGCCTACTATATGGAACTGCTCAAACATTTTGCTCACCACTTTTCTTATTTTCTCCTGGCAAACCAACCTGTTAACGAAGCCCTCCCGCAGCCCTCGGTCCCTCTGAAGCTTCGTGACAACTCCCACCCTACATCTATCGATGTTTACGGTTGAGAGTTGTCACGAAGACGGGACTTGGGGCT